>JAFTRQ010000191.1 GCA_017462125.1 Clostridia bacterium
TTTCGTTCTTACATTCGTAGCCGTACGAGGGTACGGCAGAGTGTAAGAACGGAAAAAGCAAGAAATCCCAAGGCGCTTTCGATGAGTGCCTTGGGATTCATTATATATTGCAATTTTTAAATTGCTCTCGCTCTTTTCTTTTCCTTCTTGCGGTATAACAGCTTTTTCGACAGTCTGAGGGCTTGTCTCTGAAAAAGAGACAAGCCCAAGTTTATTTATGCCAATGCAAGAGGATGAAAACGGCGTCTGCGTCGACGTGCCGATAAAACTCTGTGCGTTGTTTGCAACAATTTGTTTATCATTTGTCACCTCTGCCAAGTGTTATCTGTTCAATAAAAAAGGATTTTCAATTTTTTAGGAAAATATTCGCCGCTTGAAGAAAGCGCAGACAATTACTGTCCGATCATAGTATTTGTATACGATGATGACTTTATAATGCCGGTGACATAGTAACTTTTGAAAGCGCTTCCATATCCTGTCAAAAACACGGGAAAAACCCGTTCTTTTTCCTGATAATGGAAAAGCATGAAAATCTTGTTCCTTGATTCATAAGCTTCCATATGGTACAATAGATGCGTGCCAAAAAGATTCGTGAAGTACAAGGAGGTTTTTATGACAATGAGAAAAAACAAAAAAGGCATTCGTATTTTAACCGCGGCTGTGACGGTAGGGCTGTTGCTCAGCGCACCGATCGTATCCGTAGGCGCGACAGATAATGATTCGTATGAGGTCGCGTATTCGGCAGAAGCTGTGCAAGGAAGCACACGCTCGTCCATTCCGGCAGGCGCGTATATGATCAACGTCAACGTGAACGGGCGGCAGGTTCTGAATAACAGAGTGTTCAATACAGGTGGAGTTACATACGTTCCGATGTTCGCGTTTGCCGATTGGGTTGGTGCATATGAGCACAGCTACAGCAGCGTGACGGGCACAGCAACGCTGACAGGAACCAATCTGAAGGTCACGGCGAGAGCGGGTGACTACTATATCGTAGCAAACGACCGCTATTTTTACACGGTAGGCGCTGTACTTTCGATAGGCAACGAGATCTACGTGCCGATCCTTCCTATGGTAAAGGCATTGAATTCGCACGTGGAGTGGAGGGCTGATATGGGCAGCTTTTACGTCCGCTCGGGCGATTCCAGACTTTTGCCTACAGGCTCGCAGGTCTATAATGCGGATCAGGTCTATTGGCTTGCCCGTATCATTTCCGCAGAGGCAAAGGGAGAGCCAATGCAGGGAAAGATCGCTGTCGGCAACGTGGTGCTGAACCGCGTACGCAGCTCTGCATATCCCAATACGATCTACGGCGTTATATTTGATAAAAGGTATGGCATACAGTTCGCACCCGTGGCAAACGGCACGATTTACAATACGCCCACGGTGGACAGTATGATCGCGGCGAAGATCTGCTTGGAGGGGTATTCTATCTCAAATGATATTATATACTTTGTCAATCCCCAAAAAGCACCCAATTCCTGGATTTCGTACAACCGTCCCTACGCGTTTACCATTGGGAACCACGCGTTTTTTGAATGATTTTGAGTAATTGAAAGAAAAAGAACCGAAAACCTGCTGTTTTCGGTTCTTTTTTGTCAGTTCAGAATAAATACACCCATACCCCATCCTGTGGGTTTGCCGCTTGCAATTCGGTCGGCATATGCGCGGCGCAGAGAGCTGTCGCGGGGAAGCTTGCTTGCGTCACCGTCAAAAATGCAGTCGAAAAGCCGCCATGCGTCCTCGTGCTTATCGGTGTTGCCCGAAGCCACGATTTTAAAATCCTTATAAAAGGCGTATAGGTTGGAGCTTGGAGAGAGGATCTCTTCGTGCCACGGGTAAAGAAGCCAGGAATGGCAGGCGAAAGCAGTGGGCTTGCCTTCAAATTGATTCTTGAAAAATTCCTTTGCGCGGCGGTAGGATTCCATTACCTCATTGTGATCAAGCCTTGTGCCGGTTCGCGGGATGTGAATAAAGATAGCATCGCTGTCTTGGGAAAGCTGTATGCCGTCACATTCGCAATCGTAGCTCAGCTTGCTGATCTCAAACTGTAATCTTCCAAGCGCAAAACGCTCCAGCTTGAAGAAGCCGGGATACCATCCCGCAACGAAGGTGCCGTGGATACCGAAAAGCAGGCGGCATTCCTCGTTTTTATACTTCAGATCTGCTACGGTGTTATAAAATACCTCTTCGGGAAGACCGCGCTCGTCATAGCGTTGCTTCAGCTTTTCACACATAGCTAACAGCAAAATCATCGCGCCCGTGTATTCCGAAATGCCAACCTTTTGCGACAGAGCCTCCATATCCGTGAGCAATTTCAGGTAATCGCAATGCTCTGTTTTCTCATATCTGCTTAACAGCTCGCAAAAAACGGCGTTTGCCTCTCCGTCACAAAGGAGCTTTTCCGTAGCATCTGATATCGCGAGGATCGATTCCTCGGGAAAAGCGATTTTTTGCATAAGGGTGATGATTCTTTCTTTCATTTCGGTCTCCTGTTTCGGTAGAATATCTGCTTTCAACTATATAATAACACACTTTTAGAGGTTTTGTCAATAAATATACCTCAAAAAACAAAGAAAAGGGAAAGCCGCGGGCTTTCCCTTCAGTTCTTTATTCCACACGTCCTTGGCAGGACAGTGTTTGCAGCATTGATCCAACGGTGTACATAGCTTTTCCTGCTTTTTTCACGACACGCTTCATCTTCGCCTGCCTTGTGTTCATCAGGATACCTGCTGTTCCTGCGCCTGCGGCCATCAATGCCGCTGCTGTGATGATCATTTTCATTCCCTTCATTCCGATAAGCCTCCCTGAATTTGGTTTCATTGGAAGTATGCCCGTAATGGAGGGAGGATATTCGGGATCAGCTGTTTTTTATGAGATTGTCATATGCCTCAATGGCGTTGCGGATGATCTCGATGGCTTCTTTGTAGTCAAAGAGCGTTTTTACTGCGGTCTGCTTATTTTCAAGCTGCTTGTAAACAGAGAAAAAGTGCATGATTTCATCAAAGATGTGGGGAGGAAGCTCGTCGATGGATTGGATGCCTCTGTAGGTGGGATCGGAGGAGGGGACCGCGATGATCTTGTCATCCAGCTTGCCGCCGTCAATCATACGCATAGCTCCTATGGGGTAGACCTGCACAAGAGTCATCGGAACGATAGGCTCGGAGCAGAGGACGAGAACGTCAAGAGGGTCTCCGTCGTCGGCATAGGTGCGGGGAATGAAGCCGTAATTGGCGGGATAATGCGTTGCCGTATAGAGTACACGGTCGAGACGGAGCATACCTGTCTCCTTGTCAAGCTCGTATTTGCAGCTGCTGCCCTTTGATATCTCGATTACTGCCGAGAAATCGGTAGGAGTAATATCCTTTGCGGGAAAGTCGTGCCAAATGTTCATAATATCCTCCTCTATTAATAAGAAAACTTATATTTATTTAACGTAATCAAACTCAAAATCGTAGATCGAAACGGTGTCTCCGTCGTGACAGCCCTTGGCCTCAAGTGCCTTGAAAACGCCGCTCTTGTCAAGAACTCTCTGGAAGAAATTCAAGGATTCATAATTGTCGAAGTTGATCTGTCCCATCAGATTGTAGAGCCATTCACCCTCCACAATATATTTGCCGTGGTCGTCCACGGTGATGACGGTTTCCTTGCCACCCGAAACGAATCTGTCGGTCTCGTCGTATTCGCGCTCGTAGATTGCAATGGGAGGAAGATCCTTAAGTCTCCTTGCCACCATCGCTACCATCTCGTCCAGATTTTCACCTGTGTATGCCGAGATGTACATCATTTCCCAACCGTTGTCGGCAACGAATTTTTCAAATGCCTCAACGTCGACCACGTCGCGGTCGAGAGAGTCGACCTTGTTGGCGATGATGATCTGCGGCCGCTGTGCCAGCTCGGGGCTGTAGCGCTCAAGCTCTCGGTTGATGGTGACGATGTCATCAATAGGATCTCTGCCCTCAAAGGCGGAGATATCGACTACGTGAAGCAGAAGTCTGCAGCGGTCCACGTGACGCAAAAATGCGTGACCTAATCCCGCGCCGTCTGCCGCGCCTTCGATCAGACCGGGAATGTCGGCGGCAACGAAGCCGCTTTCGCCTCCCGTGGAAACCACGCCGAGATTGGGGGAGAGGGTAGTGAAGTGATAGTCTGCAATCTTGGGCTTTGCAGAGGAAATGACCGAGAGAATTGAGGATTTACCAACGCTCGGCATACCGATCAGACCAACGTCGGCAAGCATTTTCAGCTCAAGCAAAACCTCTCGCTCCTCGCCTCGGGTTCCGTTTTTGGCGAACATGGGAGTCTGACGGGTAGGTGTAGCAAAATGCTTGTTTCCCCAACCGCCTCGACCGCCCTTACAGCAAAGGAAGTCTGCGCCGTCGTTTTCCGACATATCGTGAATGATCTTGCCGCTCTCGGGATCCTTAATCAGCGTTCCGGGGGGAACCATAATATAGACGTCGTCCGCGGTGGCACCGTGAAACTTCGAGCCCGATCCGTCGCCGCCGTTGCCTGCAACGAATTTTCTCTTGTATCGGAAGGCAAGCAGGGTGTTTGATCCCGGATCCACACGGAAGATGATGTTTCCTCCGTTTCCTCCGTCGCCGCCGTCGGGACCGCCTGCGGCTACGTATTTTTCTCTGTGGAAGGCGATCGCGCCGTTTCCGCCGTTGCCCGCCTTTACATAAATTTTTATATTGTCAATAAACATCGGTTATACTCCTTAAAAAGGTTGCGATCATTAAAATTTGTCAATGTTATCCACGATATAGCGGAGCATTTTTTCTTCAAGCTGTGCCTTGTGCTCGTGCAGATAGCCCGCAAAGCTGTGCTTGATCTCGCGCTTTTCCGAAAACTCGTGCACGTATCCTCGAATCAGCCGCGCCAGCTCATAGTCGTCGGTCTGCATCAGATATTTGGCAAAGATCTCGGAGCATTCGGCTCCGTATGACAGAAAGAGCTCTGCCTTTTCCTCACCCTCCTCCGCGATCTGACAGAGCAGCTCGTAACAAAAGAGAGGCTTGAAATACTCGGGGATCATAGGGATGTCAAACAGCTCACCCACGTACAGCTTGCCGCGCCGCTTGAAGGCTGACATATATTCCGTAATGCGCTGTCTTGCCTCTTGGACGGTAAGCTCGGCAGGGGGGATCGTTTGCTTGGTTTTTTTATTGTACAGGAAAAAGTTTGTTTTGTGCTTTTCCATTCTTGCGCCAAGGGTGATCACGGTAATAATGAAGAGCCCTATGGCGGCAAGAAGTCCCGAAAGAACGTATAGAACGATCTGCAAGAAGCTTTGCGTGATCTTCGTGTAGCTGAAGCAGAACAGAATAATTGCTACCGCGATCAGAATTGCGCCAAAGCGGGTGATCTTGTCATTGATTTCTGCAGAGACGTTTTCGGGGAGCCTGTCGTTGTTATCATTAGGATTCAATGCGGTTACCTCTTTATTTTACGCTGTCATCGCCGCGCTCACGTATGATCAGCTTAATGGGTGTGCCCGAGAAGCCGAAGGTCTCGCGCAGGCAGTTTTCGATATAGCGCTGATAGGAGAAATGGAAGAGCTCGGCGTTGTTACAGAAGATCACGAAGGTGGGAGGTGCTACGCTGATCTGTGTCATATAGTAGATCTTCAAGCGCTTGCCCTTGTCTGTGGGAGGCTGTGTTCTCATGGTCGCCTCGCCCAGCACGTCGTTCAGCATACCTGTGGAGACGCGCATATTTGCCTGATTGTGAACGTAGTTTATGCGTTCGAAAATGTTGTCGATGCGCTGTCCTGTTTTCGCGGAAACGAAGATGATAGGCGCGTAAGGCATATATGCGAGATGGGTTCTGATGTCCTGCGTGAATTCGTTGACGGTGGAGTTGTTCTTTTCAATAGAATCCCACTTGTTGACAACGATGATCGAAGCCTTGCCGGAGTCGTGCGCGATGCCGGCGATCTTTTCGTCCTGCTCGGTAATACCAACGCTTGCGTCGATCATAATGAGACAAACGTCGGCACGCTCCACAGCCATATGTGCGCGCAAAACGCTGTATTTTTCAATGTTGTCATTGATCTTGGACTGACGGCGGATGCCCGCGGTGTCGATCAGAGTAAACCTGCCGTAGTCGTTTTCAAGAGGCGAGTCTACAGCGTCTCTTGTCGTGCCTGCAATATCGGAAACGATCAGACGCTGCTGACCAAGCATTTTGTTGATGATCGAGGATTTGCCTGCGTTAGGCTTACCGATGACTGCCACCTTGATGGAGTCGTCCTCGGTATCGGTGTAGTCCCATTCGCCCAGCGCATCTACACAAGCGTCAAGCAGGTCTCCCGTGCCCGAGCCGTGAACAGACGATACCGCAATGGGCTCGCAATCAAAGCCAAGCTCGTAGAATTCATAGAATTCGTAAGGAAGAGAGCCTACGCTGTCGCACTTGTTGATGCAGGGAACGATAGGCTTTCCGCTTTTCTTCAGCATGATCGCGATGTCGCGGTCATTGGCGGTAAGACCTGTGCGCACGTCGCACATAAATACGATCACGTCGGCATCCTCAACCGCGATCTGCGCCTGAAATTTCATTTGCGAAAGGATGATGTCATCGCTCTTGGGCTCGATTCCTCCCGTATCGATGACAATGAATTGCTTTCCGCACCACTCGGTCTCGCCGTAGATTCGGTCTCTTGTTACTCCGGGTACGTCCTCAACGATCGAGCGGCGCTCGCCTATCAGCTTGTTGAACAGCGTGCTCTTTCCAACGTTGGGTCGACCTACTATTGCTATAATCGGTTTTGACATTATATTCTCCTTTTACTGCGGTTTTGTTTATACAGCATCCTCACACAAGTCGCAGAGAAGGGAGGCTTGGGATGCCGTATGCTTATATTTGATGTTTTCTGAAGGTTTTATAGGCAGATCTACCAATATCGCGCGTTAAACTCCCAACACGTCGCAGATAAACTGCGCTCCGTCGTTGTGTCCCGGGAGAGCGGTGACGCCAAGCTGTGCACCAAGCTCCTCGGGTGACATATCGTCAAGGAAAAGGTCTCCGTCGGCGCGGAGGGCGTTTTCGGGGAAGAGAAGAAGCTCTCCGAGCTCTTTTCCCGCAAGCTGAGTCGCAATATCCCGTCCGGTCAGAAGTCCTGCTACGGTAATGCTTTCCCCAAAGAAAGTGTTTGCCACCTTAAAGACGTGTATTTTCAGCCCGTCGATTTTTTCTTCGAGCTTCATCGCCATTGCCTTGATCAAGCTGTAGGCCGCCTCTCCCGTGGCAATGGATACCGTGCGGGGAAGGGTGACCTTGTCGATGTATTCGCATATATAATCCAGCTCGTCATAGAATTCGGTGAGCGTGGAGGTGATCATACCAACGCCGTTTTCAATCTGCGGATAGCCGTCGTAGTAATCCTCGTCGGGGAGGGCTCTTTCGGCCTTGAGATAGAGCTCGTCCGCGCAATAAAACATACGAACGCCGTGCTCTGCCTTTATTTTCTCGGCAAAGCTGTCCACTTGGTCGATGACCTGAGCCGCCTCGTCTTTTGTGAAATGCTCCAAGGGATAAAGCTTTTCACGGTATTTGGTAAGTCCCGCGGGGACAATGGATACGCTCTGCATAGCGGGGTAAAGCTCTGACAGATCCCGCATTGAGCGCTCCAGCTCCTCGCCGTCGTTGATGCCCTTGCAAAGCACGATCTGACCGCAGAGCGAGATGCCCGCGTCTGCCAGCCGCTTCATATATGACAAGACCTCGCCTGCACGCTTGTTGTGCATCATCTTGACGCGGAGCTCGGGATTCGTTGTGTGGACCGAGACGTTTACGGGGGAGATGTGCATTTCAATAATGCGGTCGATATCCTTGTCGTGAAGGTTTGTCAGAGTGATATAGTTGCCGTGAAGGAAGGAAAGGCGGGAATCGTCGTCCTTGAAATAGAGCGTTTTTCTCATTCCCTTTGGCAGCTGATCGATGAAGCAGAAGATGCATTTGTTCTCACAGGAATGCTTTTTGTCCATCAAAGGGGTCTCGAAATCAAGACCGATGTCGTCGTACTGCTGCTTTTTTATAATGACTTCCATCACGTTCCCGTCTCTTGAAAATTTCAAAACGATCTGTCTCTCAGCCAAAAAAAAGCGATAATCCAGCACGTCGTTGATCTCTCTGCCGTTAATGGAAATCAAAACGTCGCCGCTTATGAGCCCTGCGTGCCCGGCACGGCTGTTTTTATCCACAGATACGATCTTAACCATAATCGAGTGCTCCTTTTCGTAATTGCATTCTAATCCAAATTACATTATATCACAAATTATTAAATATTGCAAGAGTTTTTTAATAATTAGCTTGCATATGCGCTTGGAAACCCGTCTCGTCGATTTCGTTGACAAAAAACTGAATATATGGTATAATAAGAATACAGCAATTAAGTTTGATGTGACGGTGCGTTTTGAAAGGTAGTGTTAGCACCGCGCGGATAGTAGGTGCGGATAATCGATCATTCAAATTGATACTCCAAAATGTTTTGAGGAAGGGAGAAAGTTCGCCGTGAAAAAAGTCTTAACTCTTATTTTATGCTTGCTGTATTGTATATCCATTGTGTCGTGTTCGCAAACGGCAGGACATAGTGAGACAACCGATATAAAAAAGCTCGATGAAGAGCAGGAGAGCTCTTCATCGTCAGTATCTACAGATGAGATCGAAGCTGTAACATCCGAAACCGAATCCCCTCCGGGGCCTCCGACGGTGCTGCACTTTTCTTCCATAGCGGAAATAGAGGAATTTATTGTTGCGTCGCAGAATACGGAGGAAGAATTTTATCGGTATGTGGCTACGAAAAATGAATATGCTTTGAATGCCTTGCCATATGAAACACTTTTGAAAATGGCTGACAATATTCAACTGTGTGAAATACCAATAATGAGGGATCCCGCAAACATCAAAGAGTTTGGCGCTTCATACACCGAGGATTATAATGAGTTTGCGGTAAGGTACATAATGGAAGGTGTAAGATACAGCTTCTCTTATCGCTTCAACTATACAAAGGCTTCCACGAGCGACACCTCCCCTGTAGCCGAAGGAGTAAAGTTTGGAAATCGGGAGGTTGATATATACCAAGACGATTATTCTTTTTATACCGATTGTTCCTATGGAACCGTAACGGTATTTATCAACATTTTTACAAAAAAATGTGTCAGATGTTTCTTTTGATTGCTTTCAAGTTGTAACGATTGGAGCTGAATAATGCCGAGAGCTTATATCCACGATAACACTTGTGCTGATAAGTTGAATCCAAATGAAGAAAGTTATGTAATTTGAAATTGAAATTTATTACGATAGGAGTGCCGGTTTATGAAGTTTAATGTTAAAAATGGTCATTGGTTCATAGTGCTTGTCATCTTGCTGAACACGGTTGCGTGCAATGCTGATTTCCCTATCGATGATGAAGTGAAATCGACTGAATTATCAACCGAACTTGAACATTCAACCAAGGAGATAAGCGATGCGGAACAAACCTCCGAAATTGATTCAGCTGAAGGAATTATATGTGATACACCTACCAGCATCGAGATAGCCGACCGGACACCTGAAGCGTTGGGAGAGCAGCTTTCAGAGTCTTCGTTTCTCACGTATTTGGGAAATGCCTTAATTGAGAATAACCTCTCACAGGATACTGCCGAGGCTTTTGCGCAGGCAAAAAACATATTTTTTGATGAGTCTGCAATGACCATTGACGGCTATCCGTCTCGGAGTGCTTACGTATATAGACAATCTTGGTTCGAAGAAGACGTGCGGGTTTTCTCGGGAGTTGAGCATTATGATTTCACTTTTCACAATGACAATTGCTCTGTGTGTGATGGCAGTGGAAGAGAATTTTGCTATTCCTCGATTATAAGGCTTCGTTTTGTTCCGAATTATGGTTATACACATTCGGATAAATACTATTATAGTGTTACAATCAACGATGTACTTGTTTATAAATTATCCGATCCTGTCAATAAAAGCATTGATAAATATGAAATGATTCTTGACGAAAACACCGTATGCTTTTTTGAAATAAAGCTTGATTGTGAGGATTATGAGGCAATATTGGCTAAATTTATTGAATACAGCTTGGCATTAAAGAATATATTAGAATAACGCGGTGTTGGAAGGCAACAGCATCCGTATCTTGGCGGCTCACAATGAGCCGCCGTTTTATTATCGGAGATTTTTACGAAAAAATTAAAAAGTGTGATTGTCAAATAAAATTTTTACAAATCTCTTGTAAAATCGATATTTATATGTTATAATGTAAAATGGTTGATTATGGTTGTATAAACTTTTATATAAATATATTAAATATCCACTCTTGCGAGGGGCTTTGATGCGCGGCTCCTTTTTTGAGGTGCGCTTTGCCGCGCAAGATGGAAGAATGAGAGGAAAACGTGAGCAACACAATGAAGCTTCGCTCGGGAGCTACGATCCCACAGGTCAGCCGCGAGGAGGCTGACAAGAAGCACTATCTTACCCGAGGCGTGCTGACACAGATGCACCTGATGCCTAACGGAGACCCTGCCGCCTTTGATAAGTCTGAGGACGGTAGCCTGATCTACTATTTCGACCCTGCGCGCGTAGTCGAAGCGCCCCCCGAGCAGTGGTATTTCCCCAGAAGCAGGAAGGAAAGCCGTGTTCTGGACAGCGGAACCGTTATCGAGAGAATGAGCATCAAGCGTGCGGCATCCTGCGGATATTACACGCGGGAAAGACTTGCGCAGATGCATTATGACGTTATAGAGGAGCCTGTTGCCTTTACGATCAAGGGCGATGGAAATATACTCTATTTCTATGACAAGAAGACCGCGCTCCGCCTGCCGCTGACCTGCGTCAAATGCGGCAAGGACGTCAGATACAGAAAAAAGCTCTGCCGCGCCTGCTATGAGGAGGATCTTGCCGTTCGTCGCGAGGAGGGAGACCTTCACAGAAATGCATACTACGGCATGGACAAGAAGAGAGTGCTGTTCTTCGACCTTGAGCTGACGGGTGTTTACGATCACGACGAGATCATTTCGATCTCCATCGTGGACGGAGAGGGCAGTATTATTATGGATACCTTGGTAAAGCCCGCACACAAAAAGAAGTGGAAAAACACGGAAAAGATTCACGGCATCACCCCCGAAATGGTAGCGGATGCACCCCTGCTTGACGATCTGATCCCCGATATCAAGGTGATCTTTGCCGAGGCGGACAATCTGATCGCTTACGGTGTGTCAACCGACTACAGTCATATCAAATACATTTACGAGACCGAGGGCGAGCGCGAGTGGCTTCGTCAAAAGACCCGTTGCTGTGCAAACGAGTTCGTGCGTTATGCACACGAGCACCTGCCCGATCTGGCGCACGCGTCTCTTACAGACGCTATGGCAGCCCTTGACGTGGAATGGGACGGCGTGGCGCATACGTCTATTGCCGATACCATAGGTTGTATGAAGGTTTGGGCAAAGCTGTTCCCCAATTATTATTCCAAAGCTGATGCGGAGGAGGTTGAAGCGTAATGAAGGAAATTTTGCTTTGTAAATACGGAGAGATCGTACTGAAGGGTGCAAATAAGCGTTACTTTGAGGATCAGCTCTGCAAGGAGCTTCGTATCCGATCGAGAAAATTCGGTAGCTTTGACATCAGCCGCGCGCAGAGCACGATCTATATCGAGCCTCTGGACGATTTTGCGGATATGGACGGTATGTTTGAGGCGGCTATGAAGACCTTTGGTATCGTAGCCATCGGGCGCGCCGCTGTCTGCGAAAAGGACGTTGAGGATATCAAGAGAGTTACAAGAGAATATATTCCCCAGTTCTTGGAGGGCAAAAAGACCTTTAAGGTCGAGGGTAAGCGAAGCGATAAGGCTTTCCCTCTCAACTCGATGCAGTTGTCCGAGATCCTTGGCGGAGAGATTCTGGACGTGACAGGCGGCAGGATCCGCGTGGACGTCCGCAAGCCCGATATTGTGGTCAAGGTTGAGATCCGCGAGCGCGCCGCATACGTTCACGCAGGACAGTTCAAGGCGGCAGGTGGACTTCCCGTAGGCTCGGGCGGACACGGCATGCTGCTCCTTTCGGGTGGTATCGATTCTCCCGTTGCGGGATATATGATGGCAAAGAGAGGCCTTCGCGTTGAAGCGGTTCATTTCGAATCCTTCCCCTACACAAGTGAGATGGCGAGAGACAAGGTTATCAGACTTGCCCGTACCATCGCCGCATATACGGGCACCATTCACGTTCATGTGGTGTCTCTGACACATATTCAGGAGGAGCTGGTCAAGCATTGTGAGGAGGATTATTTCACCCTCCTGCTTCGCAGATATATGATGACCATTGCGTCGCGTATCGCGGCGGATCACGACAGCAAATGTCTGATCACGGGAGAAAGCCTCGGTCAGGTTGCTTCACAGACGATGGAGGCCATCGCGGTTACCGATAATGCGGCTTCGATCCCCGTTTTCCGTCCCTGTATCGGAATGGATAAGGAGGAGATCGTCGAGATCTCGAGAAGGATCGGAACCTTTGATATTTCCATTGAGCCCTACGAGGACTGCTGTACCGTATTTACTCCCAAGCATCCCAGAACCAAGCCGGTGCTTGAAAAGGTATTGGTGCAGGAAAGAAAGCTTGATTTTGATGCGTTGGTTGAGGAAGCCATCGCAAGCAAATATACCGTGAAAGCGGAAGCATATTGATCTGACGGAGGTCTGAAATATGGAACAGAAATATTATGAAATGAATATTGCGGGGCTGGACAGGCAGCTGCCGATCTGCCCCTTGAACGACAGCCTTATGATCGCGGGATTCGTTATCTTTGGCGATCCCGAGCTGACCACCGCATGCTCGGCGGAGCTTTTGAAAAAAGCACCCGAGTACGACTATATGATCAGCGCCGAGGCAAAGGGCATTCCGCTGGTTCACGAAATGGCGAGACTTGCGGGAAATCAGAAGTATTTTCTTGCGAGAAAGGCTCCCAAGCTCTATATGACCGGTGTTTTTGAGGTGGTTGTGAAGTCGATCACCACCGAAAAGGTTCAGAAGCTTTACCTTGATAAGGCAGATGCGGAGCTTATGAAGGGCAAGAGAATTCTTATTGTTGATGACGTCATTTCTACGGGCGAGTCGCTTCGCGCAGTTGAAGAGCTTGTAAAGCTTGCGGGCGGTGAGATCGTTGGCAGAATGGCGATCCTTGCAGAAGGCGACGCGGCAGAGAGAGACGACCTTATTTATCTTGAAAAGCTCCCCCTGTTCACCGCGGATGCTAAGCCTATCGTTTGATTTTAATGACTTGAATGTTTGAAAGGAAATAGAAAAATGGCAGAATTTTTAACAAATGAAGACAAAAGAAGCTGTTACTGCGCCGAAGTCAACGAAACTATGATCGGTCAGCAGATCTGCGTTATGGGTTGGGTACAGAGACAGAGAGACCTTGGCGCGCTTATATTCATCGACCTTCGAGACAGAACCGGTATCGTTCAGTTGGCATTTGATGATACTACCGATAGAGAAGTGTTTGAGAAGGCATTTTCTTGCCGTGCAGAATACGTGATTTGTGTTCACGGAACCGTTCGTCCCAGAGGCGAGGGCGCTGTAAACCTCAATATTCCTACCGGTAAGATCGAGATCTACGTCGAGCAAATGAAGGTGCTTTCTGCAGCGCAGACCCCTCCCTTTGAGGTCAGCGACAGCAAGAAGGTAAAGGACGAGACCGCGCTGAAGTACCGTTACGTAGACCTTCGCCGTCCCGAGCTTCAGAAGAATATCAAGATGAGACACGATATTGCTCGCGTTGCACGTCAGTATTATTATGAAAACGGCTTCTATGAGATCGAGACTCCTATGATGATCAAGGCTACTCCCGAGGGAGCAAGAGACTATCTCGTTCCTTCGAGAATCCATAAGGGAAGCTTCTATGCGCTCCCTCAGTCTCCCCAGATCTATAAGCAGCTGTTGATGCTTTCGGGCTTTGACCGTTACATTCAGCTCGCTCGTTGCTTCCGTGACGAGGACTTGCGCGCTGACCGTCAGCCCGAGTTTACGCAGATCGACCTTGAGATGTCCTTCGCCACCATGGAAGACATTATGGCGATGAACGAAGGCTTTATTAAGAGAGTATTTAAGGAAGTTCTTGACGTTGAGATCGAGACTCCTATGAAGAGACTTACCTTTGCCGAGGCAATGGACAGATACGGCTCCGACAAGCCCGATACCAGATTCGGTATGGAGATTCAGAATATCTCCGAGGCTGTTAAGTCCAGCGAGTTCGTAGTATTCAAGTCCGCGATCGAGAACGGCGGAAGCGTACGTTGCATCGTTGCGAAGAATGCCGCAAGCACACTTACAAGAAAAGAGATCGACAAGCTCACCGAGCACGCAAAGGGAATCGGTGCAAAGGGCTTGGCTTACGTTCGTTGGGCAGACGAGGCTCCCAACTGCTCCTTCGCGAAGTTTATGACTCCCGAGGAGCTTGAGGCGATCTATGCCGCGGTTGGCTTTGAAAAGGGCGACGTGATGTTGATCTGCGCTGACAAGGATAAGGTAGTCCTTCCCACTCTCGGCGCGCTCCGTAACCTGCTGGGCAAGAAGCTTGACCTCATTCCCGAGGGCAAGTTCAATTTCCTCTGGATCACCGAGTTCCCCTTCTTCGAGTGGAACGAGGAGACCGAGCATTGGGATGCGATGCACCACCCCTTCACTATGCCTCTTGAGGAATGTCTCCCTCAGCTTGAGAGCGATCCCGGCTCTGTCAGAGCAAAGTGCTACGATATGGTGCTTAACGGTACAGAGCTGCTTTCCGGTTCTATCAGAATCACCGACTGGCAGCTTCAGGAGAAGATGTTCAAGGCTCTCGGTCTTACCCCCGAGGAGATCGAGGCGAAGTTCGGCTTCCTTGTTGAGGCCTACAAGTACGGTGCACCTCCTCACGGTGGCTCCGGTATGGGTCTTGACCGTTTGGCAATGGTTATGTCCGGCGCTGACAGCCTCCGCGACGTTCTCGCCTTCCCCAAGGTGCAGAATGCAAGTGAGCTGATGTCGGGTTGTCCCGCACCTGCAGACGCAAAGGCCCTCGCAGACCTCTCTATCGCAGTTGTTGAGGAAGAATAATTATATATGCAGGGGGAGAGAAACCCTTTTTGGGAAAAGTGTTCCTCTCCCCCCTGCACCCCACCCCTCCCCAAAACTTTCAAAAAGAGGAAAATATTTGTTGACAAAACAAAAACCCGTTCCGAGCGTTGCTTCGAAGCGGGTTTTTGCTATATTATTTGAATCAATAGTTGTGCATCAATCATCATACTCTGATTTCTGGCCTCTTTCATAGAACGTAACACCCATCATAAAGAGGATGCTTACGGGGAGCATAAGCAGATATAGTAATGTCCAAACACTTGGGCTCGACAAAGCCATATAAATATTGACATAAAATTGTATTCCGGTGCAGATGGCGGCGAAGATGCCGATTCCCATATATTTTTTAAAATCGTATTCCTCCATCTGTCGGCTGTAATAGAACACGACGAGAAGAGTAATATGCGCGAGGATGCTAAAGATGCCAAAAAGTCTTTCCCACTTTCCGTCCGCAATGATAGCAACAATTATCGCTATACTTATAAGAATTGCCAAAATACCGGAAAATTTAATGAGTTCTTTTCCTGTTTTTCGTGTGATCATTGTTAGCCCTCCAATTTTATTAAATCTTAAGGTTATATTATTTTCTGAATCTTTCATTGCACCATTTTTTATGAAGATGCATCCACATCCATAGATTATAGAAGACGAAAAGCACGGAGTACAGTAAATACATCCAAAGCCAAGGATCTCCAATCAGAGCAATAATAATGAAGATTATCGCATAGGAAATGCATTCTATACGAAACGTTTTGCTGTGCATAACATAAGGGCGGTCTGCTTTTTTGTCGTATTCTTTACCCTCCATCTCTTTAAGATATTCGCGATGAGTTACAGGATCCTTGATCTTGATGACATAGGTGAACCCTGCAGTGATGATCGGTACGACTATATGCATAAATATAACAGTTGCAAATGCGCCGTATTCTTCTCCGACGATGCCGTTGAAAACGGTCCAAAAAATGTAATTGCCCAAAAATTGTATGCAAGCGATTACTGCAATCGTAATTGCCAGATATAAAGCGAAAATTTTGAGTGCATTTTTCATAATCAGAATTTCTCCATTTGCTGTGTAATCATAGATTTATCTCCGGTTTATTTTTGCAGAAAATAAAGGAACGCGTTTTCATTGAACAAAAGATTTTTATAGACCTCTTGACCGTCACAGAGATGGTTGTTTACGGAAACGGTCTTCCAAATGACAGATTTTGAAAAGACAAGTACAGTGGTGTAGCCTTCTGTGTGCTTGATCTTTTTCGTTTCGTTTTTCCCGATACAGATCTTTACGATGGGGGAGTCTGAAATATCCTCCAGCTTTCTCTCCATATCTACTATATAGTATGCCAAGTGGGAATTGATCCTTCTGCTTGAGTATATGTCTTTCCCGAGAATTCTGATGAGATCGGTTTGTCTTGTTGCGCCGATCGTATGGATGGCGTATTTTTCCTTGTCGGTTTCCACCATAAAGGCAGGATTTGTACTGTTCGGAGAGAATAATGCAGGGGTTGTTGTCAACCGATATCCCTTTTTGTCGCATACTGCTTTTAAACTTTTGCTGTATTCTCGCCTTTGCATTACGAAACGCCAAAACGGAATGGCATATACCAACAGCAACGCAATGTCATATAAGATTACAAGAATTAATTTGTTGGGGAGAAAAATATTTAATGCAAGTATTCCGGCGCCGCCCAAGACTCCGACTTTGTGAAAAATGTTCACGTCGTTGAGATCCTCGTCAATATCCAAAGGACGGTGATGAACAGAATCCAGGTTAAAGACTGACAGTGCGTATCCCGGCAATAGCTGTTCCTTTAAATAAAATCCGATCAGTGTGAACGCCAAGATCCAAAGGGCAAAGTATCTGCATACTTCACTAAAAATTGAGCCTAATGTGAAGACCTGCGCGAATGTTATAATAAAAATGTTCCAAATCATATTCTTACCTCCATTCACGTTAATTGTTTTCGCTCAAAAGCCGATCAATGTATCCCTTTGGCATAGTTGCTTTCACGGCCTTTGCAATCGGGGCATTTAATCCTTGACATAAGATCAGTGTATTGAGATTGTCGTGATTGAGCCTGCAAAGCCGGTCGCGGAAGGCAAAGCTGGGAAGACCAAGCGCACCGCCTATCAAGCAAACTAAGCGGATGATTTTATCATCATCGGTTTGTTTCATATCATTTATAATATCTTCGATGTTTGACTCGATTGCATCGTTCAAATTAGCAAAACGTACTGTGTAGGTATTTCCTTTCTCGGAGAACAATACGATTACAGATTTTTGCTCGGAGGGAGGGGGCGTCATTAACCCTAATCTTCCCGCAAAGGATTTTCTTGCCTTGTCCACAAATTTCCATTCGTCCGGATCGTAGCTGAAAAGGGCATGAAGCACGTTAAAAAAGTTGTTAAATCCGTTTTGTTCAAGCTCATCCTCAAATTTGAGGGGAGTATTTTGCTGATAGAAGCTGATGATCTGCTTGGCAAAGGCGAAGACTGCTGATTTGTATTCCGAGAAGGAAACTCGGTAGGCTTTGCCTTGTGCGGTTTTGATATGTACAGTGTCATCATCGTGTGTAATGTCAAAGTCAATTCCCATGGGACAGCGGGGGCTCGTGCTTGTCGGAGGGCATAATAGTGCCGCAGCAGGGGATCATCTGGTTGTCGTTGCCAACGTAAGGGTGGTTTTCGGTCACAGTCCTCAAAAAGCGGTAAGCCGATGCGCTGACACACCATTCTCTACTGTCGGAGAGCTGATCGCCGTCGATCTCAAAGGATACTTTTCCGTGAACACAAAGGTCGCTCTCGTCCTGGAATTTTAAATCCGAGGCGCATAGCTTTATGGAACCACTGTTTTGAACGATCTCGTATTTTTCAATAAATTGAGGAAGATCTTTTTCGCATTCGGAGCTGATAATGGAGCGGAGATAGCCGTCTTTTACGGTCACTTCAAAGGTGAGGTTGTTTTTGGGATTGGAAAATTCCACCTCAACATAGCTGACAAAATCGTCAACTGCGGCTTTTTCATAATTGTTTTCTTCGGGAAAGCAAGTGCACTTGATACTGCGCAATCCGATTTCCTTCTTTCCTTCGGTGTATTGCTCGGTCAATCTCTTTTGCGCGTCGAGTGGCAGATTGCGGAAAGCTTGCTTCAAAACCGCCCGTATCAGCGCGTTTGCGCAGGCTATCTTTCGATCGATCCTTGAGCTTGAATCCTGCCCAAACAGCGCGTTCATCTCTCGAAAGGCTGAAATAAAGCTTTCATCCTGTCTGACCTTATCGAATATAGTGTTGTTTTCGTGACCCAAAAACCATTTTACACTAATTGCATCACGCTCCTCTGTTGTTCTTTCTACTAGAGAAAGAGTAGGAACCGAGCCGCGGCGAACGGCTTTTTCCTCTATCATTTGATGCAGCTTTATGGCATATTGCTTTAGCTTTGACAGATTGTTCAACCCCGCGTCAAAATAGCCCTCTTCAAAAAGAGCAAGTGTCAGTAGACTTTCAATTTTAAAGCGTACGAGAAATAATACGTCAAAGGGGGTTTTGGAATAAGAGTTGAGGGTAACGTTTGCCGTGCGGCAAGCCTCAACGCTTGGTGTTATACAGGAGAAAGACTGTTCCTTGCTTGTGCGAGCCGCGGGCTTTTCAGCCGTAAGCCGTGCAAGCAGTTGACAGAGGTGAGCGTAGATGCTTTCCTGCCGAGCCTTTTCGTGCTTTTCAACGTCACTATTGATAAAATAGCGCTCCAGCAAAACATCGTTCCAAGTGGAAAGAAAGTTGTCATTTGTTATGTGCTTGCTCCATTTTTCAAGGTTGCTCTCATCTATGTATACTACACAGGTTTCAAGGAGGCGGTTCATAACCTTGGCATCCATGGCGGGAAAGGCTGCGAGAGCCACGTCTTGCGCTTTGAAAAAATGGTATCCGTAATGGGTGCGGTCACTCAGTTCCTTTGACAATCGAATGTATTCTGCAGCGTATTTTATGGGTTCAACCGCGCATAGCTTTTCAAGAATATTGCATAGCTGCATCAATATATCATTGTCTTTTGCACCGTTTTTATAATACTGTTGGCTCAAGCTTCGAAGCTTGAGCCCAAGATCGATCAGATCGGAGCTTTCGCGACCCATCAGTTCATCTACCGAGACCTTGAAAATGTCCGCAAGCTTTACCAAAAGCTCAATGTCGGGGTAAGCCTGGCCGTTTTCCCAGCGGCTGACAGCCTGCGGAGACACAGAAAGCTTTTCCGCCAGCTCGGCTTGGGTGATATTCAATTCATTCCGTAGCCTTTTGATTCTTTCGGCAACCTTAAGATCCATTCACGTGTCCTCCCACGGTGTAGTTTTTTGCTACTGTATTTATCATAACATATATGCAACTGTCTGTCAAGCAACCGCGCAGGGAGAAAACTCACGCGAAATGGAATTTTGTCTTTTTTTAGTTTTCCTATTGAAATATAAGGATAAGCGTGGTATAATGAACAAAAATCATTCAGCAAAGAGGATTTATTTATGTACCGCGAAATATCGAAATTTATTTTATACCGCGACTCGCTTGACGGCACGATTCTCAGCGAGCTTGGCCGAGTTTTCAAGGATTTTGAAGCAAAATCCGTCTCCGACGACGATCTTCGTACGAGGATCTACGCACAGGTGCGCCGCCTGCTTGAGCTGGCGACCAAATACGGCTTTGACAATAATCTCTGGCACAATTATCTCACGTTTTTGATCATAACCGATGAAAATCCCTTCAGTTTGACCTATGAAAAGGCCGGTGAGCAGGAGGGAACTGTTAACGGCTTTGCCATCAACGATTTTTCTGTGTTCAAGGCGCTCTTTAACTTTGATTTTGCTCCGATTGAGCAGGCGCTTGACATCAATTGCTTTTCTGTGCTCTCAAATTATCAGGCGATCGCGAAAAGAGAGCAGATATTCAACAAGAACGTCAGCGAAAAGGTGAGGGCGCTGAGCCGCCGCATCGAAAATGCCGCAGACGGCGAGGAGGTCTTCCACGTAGTCGCCGAATTTTACAAGGATTACGGCGTGGGTATGTTCGGACTCAATAAGGCGTTCAGAATCGAGACCGACGAGCATTGCAGCACGCTGAAATTCCGCGCCATTACCAATATGCAGGCGGTTCACCTTGATGATCTGATCGGCTACGAGCCGCAAAAGCGCGCGCTGATCGAGAATACCGAAGCCTTTATCGGCGGAAAGCCCGCCAACAATCTCCTGCTTTACGGCGACAGCGGCACGGGTAAGTCTACAAGCATCAAGGCGATCGTGAATCAATATTATGACCGTGGCCTCCGAATGATCGAGATCTACAAGCATCAGTTCGGATGTCTCTCGCGCGTCATCAGCGAGATCAAGAATCGCAATTACCGCTTTATTATCTATATGGATGACCTTTCCTTCGAGGAAAGCGAGATCGAATACAAATATCTCAAGGCGATCATCGAGGGCGGCGTTGAGACAAAGCCCGACAACGTGCTGATCTACGCAACCTCAAACAGACGCCATCTGATCAAGGAAACGTGGAAGGATCGCACCGACGTGACGCAGGACGGCGATCTGCACAGAAGCGAGACCATTGAGGAAAAGCTGTCTCTTGTCAACCGTTTCGGTGTGTCTATCGGCTTCTTCAAGCCCACGAGACCCGAGTTTGACGCTATGGTGCTTGAGCTGGCATCCCGTTACCCTGAGATCACGATGGATAAGGAGCAGATCGTTGCCGAGGCTCACAAGTGGGAAATGCTTGGTGGCGGTATTTCGGGCAGAACCGCGCAGCAGTTTGTCAACCACCTTTGCGGAGCAGCGAAGTAACTTATAAGAATTGAAAACAGAAAAGCAGGGGACGCTCTCTCGTTTTAGAGCGTCCCCTGTTTTTGATCGGATTGTTGTCAAGCTTTTCAAGAGCAGGCAGGCTTCACAGGATTGGTTTCGATGTTGAATTCAGAAAAAAATTCGAAGAATCTTTTGCAAATATTAATAAAATATTCCGCGATTGGACTTGAAAAAAAGGAGCAGTTATGTTATAATTTTAATATAATTATATTATGGGCTAGTGTACCCTGTTGTGAAAGAGAGTAGTAGAAAAGAATGAGAGTCATCCTTGCGTCAAAATCGCCGAGAAGGAAGGAAATTCTTGAGACACTTGGCGTGAAATTTGAAATACGTGTCGCTGATGCAGACGAAAGCAGTGACGTGAAGGATCCTGAGCTGCTTGTGCAAGCCTTGGCGCAAAAGAAGGGCAGGGCGGTGCTTGAAGGGCTGGAGGACAAAAACGATTGTTTGTTGATTGCTTGCGATACGTTGGTCTATGCGGAGGGCGAGTTTTTGGGCAAGCCCAAGGACGTGGCCGATGCCACTCGGATGATGAGGATGCTTTCCGGAAAAGCGCATATTGTTGTCAGTGGGCTGTATTTGTATTATGACGGTCGCGAGGTAGGCGCATCGGCAGTTACAAAGGTTTGCTTCGATCAGCTCTCTGACAGTGAGATTGAGGATTACGTCAATACGTCCGAGCCTTACGACAAGGCAGGAGGATATGCGGTGCAGGGCCTTGCAGGAAAGTTTGTCAAGGGCATTGAGGGCGACTACTTTAACGTTGTTGGGTTGCCCGTAAATTTGCTGTACCGTACGCTGAAGGAGCAGTTTGGCTTAGATATTCAACGTTTATAAAGCTTATATAGGTTGCCGAAATTTCGAAGAAAGGGGGGATGGTTATGCCAAAGCATATCGGACTTGACCTTGGCACGTCAAATACAAGAATGTTTGTCAAGGGCAAGGGGATCATATTGCGTTCGCCTACGGTGGTTACCGTGGACACGAATGAGGAAGCTGTAGTGGCGCTTGGAAGAGAAGCGAAATATATGATCGGAAAGACCCCCGCGAATATGGAGGCATTCCGTCCCATCCGAAACGGTGTGGTTGCCGACTTTGAGGTAGCGGCATTGATGATCCACGAATATTTCGTCCGCACGGAGGCATTGTCACTGTTCAATCGACCTGTTGTGTTGGTCAGTACCCCCGAAAGCTGTACCGAGGTAGAGCGCTTGGCAGTTGAAAACGCGATCTTTGCGGCAGGAGCCAAGGCTGTCGGTATGGTTCGCTCGTCCTTGGCGGCGGCGGTGGGCGCAGGCTTGAAGATCAATAGCCCCCGCGGTTGTATGATCGTAGATATCGGCGGCGGTATGACGCAGATTGCCGTGATCAGCTCGGGCGGCGTGGTCAGATCCCGTGCGTTGAAGCTTGCGGGTGATAAATTTGATGCCGCGATCGTCAACAGCCTTCGCACAAAGAAGGATCTTTACGTAGGCGAGATGACGGCAGAGATGATCAAGGTCAGGATCGGATCGGCATTACCCGATGTCAACCGAGGGATGCTTGAGGTCAGCGGAAGAAATGAAAAATTGAAATGCGCGCAAACGATTCGCGTGGGTACAGAGGACGTTTACGGCGCGGTCCATCCCGCTTACGACGCAATCTGCAGAGCGATTATGAGCGTGCTTGAGAGCACTCCCCCGGAGCTTGCGGGGGATATTACCGATTACGGAATTATGCTGGTGGGCGGAGGCGCCAACATTCACGGAATGGCGGAGCTGATCAATCGGCGCACAAGGCTTCGGGTAACCGTGGCGAAGGACCCGATGGATTGCGAATGCATAGGCCTTGGCAGGCTGATCGAGCGTCCGTCGCTGATTCCCGGAGGAATTCTGTATAAGAACAGATGACTCTGTTCACCTTCATTCAGGAGGTTTTCTATGAATAATGAGAATTTAGATTTTAACAACCAAAACAGCAACCCTTCCGCCGATGCGGATATTGAAAACAAAACCGCACAAGCGGATCATTCTGTGAGTGAAGCAGGTCTTCGAGAAGAGCCTGCCGAGATCACGAATGAAACAATCGAGTCGACGAACGCGGATGCGTGGGACGGTGTCGACGTTGCGGAGGCGTATTCGTCTCTCCCGTCCATTGATCTCCGATCCGAGAAAAAGACCTTTTCCACTATGGGATGGGGCTTGGCTCTGTTCGCTTTCGTATCGCTTTTGGTGTCCTCTATCATTATGATCGTTGTCAGCGCCGTGTCGCCTGCTTTTGCAAGCAGTGCGCTGTTTATGCATCTTGTGACACCTGTATCGATGTATTTGTTCGCCCTTCCCATTCTTTTGATCTTCCTGTCACGAATCCCCGCTACACCGCCGGAGCCCGCCAAGATGCGATTCGGCACATGGATCCTGCATCTTTTGGTAGGCTTTGGACTGATGTATATAGGCGCTCAGGTCAGCAACGTGGTAATGGGAATTCTGACCGCGCTGTTGGGCTATGATCCAATGAACGCCATAGATAACGTTGTTGGTAACAGCAACGTCTGGATCAATCTGATTTTTGTGGTTATTATTGCTCCTATCGGCGAGGAGTTTGTGTTCAGAAAGCTGTTGATCGACCGTTTGAAGAAATACGGTTGCTTTGTCAGTGCCTTGTTTTCGGGTGTCGTGTTCGGATTGATGCACGGCAACCTCTATCAGTGCTTTTATGCCTTTGCGCTTGGCTTGCTGCTTGGATATATTTACTATAATACGGGCAAGCTCCGATTGGTGATCGCGATCCATGCCGCGATCAATCTGGTCTCGGGCGTTTTGGCAGGGCTGCTTTCCGAAAAGCTGTTGGCTGCGCAGGAGGCTTTGGATCAGCTGAGTGCCGCCGCGGAAGCAGATGTTAGTGCGTGGCTTGAATTTGCAGCAGAGCATGGTCTGGCATTGGGAGCGGGATTTTTGTTTTCTCTCTTCCAATGGGGCGCGATCGCTTGCGCGATCGTTTTGCCGATCGTTTTCCGTAAGCGTATCGTCCTTGAAAAGGGTGAGGTAAGTATTCCGAGAAGTCGCGGTTTTTCGACCCTTTTTCTCAACGTTGGTGCTATCGTGATGCTGTCGGTATATTTTCTTGAGATTATTTTGAGCCTGCTGCCCTCGTAACGGTAGCAAAATTATAAAACGTATGATGCGGGAGGATGTTTATGAACAGGTATTTCAAAAAACAGTCCTTCCGCATCGCTTTTGTTGTGGCGCTGTTTGTTGTGGTCTGCTTCGTTTACGTGGTGAGAATGGTGAATATTTCCGCCAATGCCGATCCGACGGACGATATACAAACGGGTACGTACGAGAGGTCCGTGCCGATCCAAGCCTTGCGGGGCGAGATCTATGACCGCAACGGAAAGCTGTTGGTGTATAACGAATATACCTATGATATGGTGTTTGATTACGATGCGATGGCGGCTACACAGATAGAGCGAAATTATGCCATTCTGCAGGCGGTCTATGCCCTGCGTGCAACGGGCAACGAAGCGCACAGAACCGAATCCAGCTTTCCCTTTGACGGAGCCTACCCGAACTATACCTATAGTGCCGAGGCGAGAGATCGAGACTCCAATATCTATTACAGATTGCTAAAAAGGATTGCGCAAAATGAGCTTGAGGAGGATGCTCCCGTCAGTAAGACCGAGCTGACGGCTTCGTATCTGGAAACCTTTTATGCGGAAAATCCCCAAGAATTTCCTGCAGAGCAGGAGATCGTAGATTGGTATTTGAGCAGATATAAGCTGAACGCTGTCGATTCTGCGGGAGAGGCATTGTTCTCCGATAGCGAGATCGATACGATCATCCGTGTCAGATACGATATGGAGGTAGCTGATTTTTCGATCTATACCCGATACGTGATGGCGAAGGATCTGGATATTTCCTTCATTACTTATATAGCGGAGCTAAACGTTGTCGGTGCGGATTTTGTGGTAGAGACCGAGCGGGTATATGCTTATCCGGGATATGCTTCACATATTCTTGGCCGCACGGGCGCGATTCCGTCCGAAAGCTGGGAGTATTACAAGGCGCTCGGTTATGAAATGAATGCTGTGATAGGCCTTGATGGCTGTGAGGCGGCGTTTGAGGAATATTTGCGCGGTGAGGATGGCGTGATGATCGTCACCGAGGATGAAAACGGCAATATCATTGACAGCAGAATAGAAAAGGAGCCTGTAGCGGGGAAGGACGTCTATCTGACCATTGACATCGACCTGCAGATCGCCGCCGAGGATGGACTTGCGCATGCCGTGGCAAGGTTGGGTGTGGGCGACGCAGGAGCTCTGACCGCCATTGATCCCGACAACGGCGAGGTGCTGGCGCTTGCCTCTTATCCTACCTTTGATCTTTCCACATACGGGGAGGATTATAATGAATTGCTTGCCAACTCTGCCAACCCGCTTTATAATCGTGCCTTGGACGGACTTTATGCACCCGGTTCAACCTTCAAGATCGGAATGGTAGCCGCGGGAATCAGCAGCGGAACAGTCAAGGCCGATACTGTTATCAACTGTACGGGAAGATATACCCATTACAGCGATTATCAGCCGCGATGCTGGATCTATCCGGGCTCTCACGGATATCTGAACTCTATGGGAGCGCTTGAGGTCTCCTGCAACTGCTATTTTTACGAGCTTGGCAGACTGATGGGCATCGATATGATGAATGAATACTGTACGCTTTACGGATTGGGTCAATATACGGGTATTGAGCTTGGAGAGAAAAAGGGAATATTGGCGGGACCGACCTACCGCGAGGAGAACGGACTTGAGGGCTGGACCGCGGGTAACACGATCTCTGCCGCCATTGGTCAGTCTGATAATACCTTTACGCCAATACAGGTATCGGTGTACGTTTCCACGGTGCTGAATGGCGGTACTCGATATGCCGCGCACCTGCTCAAGGAGGTGCGTTCGTATAAAAGCGAGCAAGCGATCCTTGTCAATGAGGCGGAGGTGCTCAGCCAAGTCAATTTGACCCCGTCAGCCGTCACCGCGGCTAAGCAGGGTATGAAGCAGATGGTGCAATCCTCTGCAGCCGTATCAAATTATATGTCGAGCGTTCCGGTAACGGTAGGAGGAAAAACGGGTACGGCACAGCTTGGAGGATCGAGCGAGGAGAACGGACTTTTCGTTTGCGCCGCTCCTTATAACGATCCCGAGATCGTCGTTACCGCCGTGCTTGAGCATGCGGGCGGCGGTACTTATGCCGCGCTTGTTGCGTCCTACGTTTTGGATGCCTATTATGGAGTTGACTGATCAAAAAATCCCGACGGATATGCTTCGGGGTCTAAAGGACAGTAAAAAAGCCGATATGGATTTGTTTCCGTATCGGCTTTTTCTATTGCACCACCACTTTCAGTGGTGAGTAAGTGCGCATTTTCTGATGGTATTTAGGTTTTTAGTGATATGCTGTCTTCGCCAGCGTGATATTACTCGCCTGTTCGTAGTGATATTGAAGCCTTACGGCTTCAGTGATATTCTATTCGCCATAAAACTCGCGTAGCGAATATAACTCGTCGTAAGACGAATATCACTGCGAAGCAATATAACTCGCCGTAGGCGAATAGAGTTGGCGTTGTGTCCTTAGGAACACAACGCCTATACGTCGGGATTTTTATGTGTTAAATTTCGGGTATTTCGATCTCAACCTCACGTCCTGCTACAGCGGAGCGTGCGATGCCGTCGAGGATCGCTTGGTTGTAAATGATCTGTGACGTGGGAACGGGAGCGGGTCTGCCGTATTTTACCGCGTCGAGGAAGGAGCGGATCTTCTTATTGAAGAGAGGCTGATCTGCCGGGATGATCGGAATGACCGTTTCGGTCTGAAGTCCTGCCTGCTCGTGATAGATCTTCATAGGGCCGCCAACCGTGCCGTTCCAGCAGTCGGTGGAGGGGATGCGCAGGCTTCCCTTGGTGCCCATAATGATTGTGTCACCGGGGGTGTCGAGATTCATTGCCCAGGAGATGCGGAAGTCAAGGATCACGCCGCCCTCGAGACGAATGAATGCTGCCGCAAAGTCGTCAACCTCGAATTTTGCCGCGATCTCTGCGCTTCTGTCTGCGTAATCGTAGGCTACGCCTTGATGATTGCACTTGTATCCCGAATAGTTGGGATCCTTACCGAAAAAGTCGGACTTGTAGCCTGTAACGGTCAGCGGCTTGGGGTAGCCGATTGCGTTAAGAACCATATCAAGAGAATAACAGCCGATATCGGCGAGTGCGCCAAGTCCTGCTGTGCCGTCCTCGATAAACGTGGTCTTGTTTATGTTTGCGGGGATGCCGCGGCGACGTCCGCCACCTGTCTGAATGTAGTAAACTCTGCCAAGCTCGCCGGACTCAACGATCTTTTTGATCATCTGCATATTGGCATCAAGTCTGGGCTGGAAGCCGATGGAAAGCACGGCTCCCGATTCCTTTTCGACCTTCATGATCTCGATGGCTTCGTCAAGAGTAACCGTGAAGGGCTTTTCAAGAAGCACGTGAATGCCCTTTTTCAGCGCCATGATCGTAGGGTCCTTGTGCTGACGGTTGTAGGTGCAGATCGAGACTGCATCAAGCTTGAGGCTTTCGTCGTTCAGCATATCAACGTGGGATTTATAATCGGATTTTGCGCCTTCGATACCACCCCATTTGAAAAACTCGGCGGCCTTTCCGGGAATGATGTCGCAGCCTGCTACGATCTCGACGTCGGGCATCTGCTTATAGGAGTTCAGATGAGCGCGGGCAATACCGCCGCAGCCAATGATGCCGATACGGAGCTTTCTTGCGGTGTCTATTTTTTCTTCCTGCTTGACGTTGTAGTCAAGGCCTTTATCCATTTGTTCTGCCATTTGGTCGTCCTCCGTTAATGTTTTATAAAAGCCACGCAAAAGCGATTGCTTTGCGTGGCTTTTGCTTTAAAAAAGTACTGATCAGATCTCGGGTATCTCGATCTCAACCTCACGTCCTGCTACAGCGGAGCGAGCGATACCGTCAAGGATCGCCTGGTTGTAGATGATCTGAGAGGTGGGAACGGGAGCGGGACGGTTGTACTTGATTGCGTCGAGGAAAGAGCGGATCTTCTTGTAGAAGAGACCGTCTTGAAGAGTCTTTCCGGAGGGAATGAGCGGGATCTCGGTAACGGTCTGGAGACCTGCAACCTCGTGGTAGATCTTCATGGGGCTGTAGAACGTACCGTTCCAGCAGTCGGTGGAGGGAACGCGAAGGCTTCCCTTGGTACCCATAATAATGGTGTCACCGGGGGTGTCAAGGTTCATAGCCCAAGCGATACGGAAGTCGAGGATGATACCGCCCTCAAGACGAACGAACGCAGCTGCGAAGTCGTCAACGCCGAACTTCTCTGCATATTCAGCTCTCTTAGCCTCAGGATAACCCGAGTAGTTGGGATCCTTACCGAAGAAATCGGACTTGTAACCCGAAACGGTCAAGGGCTTGGGATAGCCGATCGCGTTGAGAACCAGGTCGAGAGAGTAGCAACCGATGTCAGCGAGCGCGCCGAGACCTGCGGTCTTGTCCTCGATGAAGCTGGTTCCGAAGGGGGTGGGAATACCGCGGCGGCGTCCGCCACCGGTCTGGATGTAGTAGATCTGACCGAGCTCGCCGGACTGCACGATCTTCTTGATCTGCTGCATATTGGCATCAAGTCTGGGCTGGAAGCCGATGGAAATGATCTTGCCGCTTTCCTTTTCTGCCTTCATAACCTCGATCGCCTCGTCGAGAGTTACGGTAAAGGGCTTTTCGAGCATTACGTGTACACCCTTCTTCAGAGCGTAAATAGCGGGCTCTGCGTGCTGACGGTTGTATGTACAGATAGATACCGCGTCGAGAGCGAGGGACTCGTCATCAAGCATTTCCTTGTGAGAAGCGTAGTCTGTCTTAACGCCTTCAACACCGTGCTTTGCCATGAAAGCGGCAGCCTTGCCGGGGATAAGGTCGGCACCTGCAACGATCTCTACGTCGGGCATTGCCTTGTAGCAGAGCATATGAGAGTCTGCTATCCAACCGCAACCGATAATACCGACTCTCAATTTTTTGTTTGTGTCGATAACAACGTTTTCGGATTTTGCATTGTAATCGAGATTAGCATCCATTTTTTCAGCCATTGTTTTGTCCTCCAATTAATATAATGTAGATTTTAAATTACCATTCAAAGCTCTTGAGGTAATCAATGCTCTTCTTAATGCTCTCAAGGGGAGAGAGACCCATAGTAGCCTGATCCTGCTCAACGATAACCCACTCGGCACCTGCATCCTGCGCCGCGGCGAGAATTGCGGGGAAGTCCTGAAGTCCGCTACCGACGGGACGGAATTCGAAGCCGGAGGGACGAACGGGAGCCTTTTTGTCGATGCCGATCAGCTCATACATATCATCGCTCTTTTCGCCTACGAAGTCCTTGAGGTGAACCACGGGAGCGCGACCGCTGTACTTCTTGACGTATTCTGCGGGATTTTCGCCGCCGACGTTAACCCAACAGGTGTCAAGCTCGGTTTGGAGCAGCTCTGCGGGAACGGTGTCATAAAGAATATCGAGAGCGTATTTGTCGTTGATCTTCAAAAATTCGAAGTCGTGGTTGTGGTAAAGCATCTGCATGCCAAAGGTCTTGGCAGCCTTTCCGAGAATGCCGATAAACTCAACAACGTAGGGGAAGTTTGCGTTATCGGGACGGTGCTCGGGCATAAGATAGGGAACTACAACGTACTTGCAGCCTATTTCTGCGTATGCGGAAAGAACACCGATGGGATCCTTCAGCATATCCACGTAAGGCACGTGGGAGGAGATGGGAACGAGACCTAATTCAGCGCACCAAGCCTTGATATCTGCAGGCTTGTTTCCGTAGAGGCCGGCGAATTCAACGCCGTCATAGCCCATTTCCTTGATTTTTTTAAGCGTACCGTAAAGATCGGCGCTTGCGTCATCTCTGACTGAGTATACCTGAACTGCAATCGGTAAAGACATAATAAATCCTCCTCAATATATATAATAAAGGTATATAGAAAACAAAGTCGTCCTCTTAATGCAATTATAAGACATTTTATGCCGTGAATCAAGACATTTTTGGGTATTGAAAAGACAATTATTGCTGTTTTATATTAAAAATGTCAAAATGCGTAAAAATGCACCCGCTTTTTGTGCAAAAATTACAAACAAAAAGGTCACTCTATCGTTATGAATACACCTTCGCCGCTGTCAAGAGTTATGTTATAAGCTCCGTTTTCGCATTTGAGAGGCTGGGGATAACCATTGTACCAAGCGGTTACTGTCTGTGCGGCGTTCGCGTACATAGGAAGAAGGTTGGCAAATGGGGTGCGCCCGGTTTCCTCGAGATATTTGTTTTGAATTTTCGTTAGTGCGGGCATATCATCGGTTCCTGGCTCGTCGATGAGGTAAGAGCCGGTATAGGAGGGATGGTGCTTATAGGCGTCTGTGACCGATAAATCGTCGATGCACCATTCGTCGCTGAGATAAGCTTCGATGCCGTTTTCATCACAAAAATCCAAAATCATATCTCTGCTTTCGCCGCGGGAGTTATTATTGGTAAGAACTACCCAATCGAAACCGCAGTCGGCAAAGATCTTTAAATATTATTCGTCTACGTTGCCATCGATGAAGTTGCCTTTGGTTCCAAGCTTGATGCGCTTGCGCTTGAAGTATTCTTGATTATACTTTTCCATAATGCTCTCCTTTTCATTTGGTGAGTTTTACAATGCACTGCTTTATAGCCGTTCTTCGGCCGTTTAATGGTTGCTATAGCAATTATAACATTATTTAAAAATCGATTCTATGGATTTTTTTACATATTTATAGCACAATCTTATGTGAGGGCATGAAGTGGGGATATGACAGTACGGCGGTGGTGAAAACATTAATAAATAATGTAGTTAAAAATCAGTGAATCGATGGGTGATGCCACGCTTTCGTGTTGTGCTTGTGCAATATGCACAAAAATACGACTTACGCTTTGGTTAAAAACACACTTTGTCCAAACCTAAAAAACTTTCAAAAAACCTCTTGACAAAAAGTGAAGAAAGTGGTAGAATATTGAGGCTGTCGTGAGACAGGGAACGAACGCGAGCGAAAGCGAGCGGGACAAAGGTTGAAAAAAATTAAAAAACTTTTGAAAAACCCCTTGACAAAGCGAAACGTTTGTGATATAATAAACAAGTTGCCGCCAAAAAAGGCGACGGTCACAAACCGAGCTTGAAAAGAAGTTGAAAAAAACTTAAAAAAGTTTTGAAAAA
>JAFTRQ010000192.1 GCA_017462125.1 Clostridia bacterium
TACGCTTTGAAGCAGCTTGATGAACGTGAGCGTTACGTTCTGTTTGCCCGTGTGCTTGAGGATAAGAGCTTTGCCGAGATCGCGGACAAGCTTGGTGTCAAATATAAGTGTGCAACGATGATCTATTACCGCACGACTGAAAAACTCAGAAAAATACTTGGAGGTATGTAATGAAGATGGAATTTAAGGAATTATTGATCAGAGCGAAAAGGGGAGAGAATAGTGCCCGTGAAGAGCTTTTGAAGATGTATGAGGGCTTCCTTGTAAAGAAATCAATCGTTGAGGGTGTTTTTAACGAGGATTTGTATCAAGAGCTTTGTTACAGATTTATTCGTTGTGTAGATGTATTCGAGGTGTGATTTGCTTATATAATATCAAAGATTTCAAAGAGTATGTTTACATAATACACTTGAAAGAAAGCGGTTTTTTTGATATAATATAATATCAACTACTAACGGAGGTATGGAAGGTGAGCGAGAAAACGTATATCGCAATAGACTTAAAATCCTTCTATGCCTCCGTAGAGTGCATAGAACGAAAGCTTGATCCGATGACGACCAATCTTGTGGTTGCCGACAAGGGAAGAACGGAAAAGACCATAGGACTCGCCGTATCTCCCTCGCTGAAATCCTTTGGCATCCCCGGTCGTCCGAGACTTTTTGAGGTCGTTCAAAAGGTGAAAGAAGTAAACAACGAACGCAGACGTAAAGCAGGCAGGCTCGTGGGCGAATCGTATAATATCAACGAGCTGAAAGCCAATCCGTCTCTTGCTGTGTCATATATCGTTGCTCCGCCGCGTATGGCGTACTATATGGATTACAGTACACGAATCTATCAGGTTTATCTCAAGCACGTAGCTCCCGAGGATATTCACGTCTATTCCATTGATGAGGTGTTCATTGATGCGACGGGCTATCTCAAATCAAGAGGTATGACCGGACATGAATTTGCTCGTATGCTCATTCGCGACGTGCTGGCTACCACGGGCATCACCGCTACAGTCGGAATTGGTACCAACCTCTATCTTGCTAAGGTCGCAATGGACATTATGGCAAAGAAGATGCCAGCAGACGAGGACGGCGTGAGAATAGCCGAGCTTGACGAAATGAGTTACCGCAGAGAGCTTTGGGATCACCGACCTCTCACGGACTTTTGGAGAGTTGGAAAGGGCTATGCGAGGTCGCTTGAAGCAAATGGAATGTTCACAATGGGCGACGTCGCAAGATGCTCTATTGGCGGTATGTTTGAACGACGGAACGAAGCTCTTTTTTATAAGCTGTTCGGTGTCAATGCGGAATTGCTGATAGACCACGCTTGGGGTTATGAGCCGTGTACGATTGCTGAGATAAAGCAATACAAGCCCGAAACGAAAAGTCTATCATCGGGGCAAGTGCTGCATTGTCCTTATGATGCGGAAAAAGCTAAACTTGTCATACGGGAAATGACTGACCTGCTTTCGCTTGACATTGTGGAAAAAGGTCTTGTAACCAATCAAATCGTGCTGACGATTGGATATGACATTGAGAACTTGACCAATCCGAAAATCAGTA
>JAFTRQ010000193.1 GCA_017462125.1 Clostridia bacterium
ATGGCTTCAGTGATATTCTATTCGCCTATTAACTCGCGTAGCGAATACCACTCGGCGCAAGCCGAATATCACTGCGAAGCAATAGAACTCGCCACAGGCGAATAGAACTGGCGTGATACTCCGTTAAGAGTATCACGCCAAGCTCCACGGCATTGTTTTTTGTTGGGATTCAATTAGGCGCAAAGATTCCAAACAGCACAACCGCCTGCGACCTGTCGGCAGAGCAAAGTGCCGTGTAGTCCTTGCGGAAGGTGTAGGGTCTTATCATAACGATCTTTTTATCGGGATGCGGATTCTGCCACTCATAAGCAAATACAGCCGTATCGTTGTGTATGATCGGTGTTGTATTATAGGTGAGAGATTCAATCCATGGATGCGCCTGAGTGTAATAGCAGGGGAGAGTAGGCGCATCGCCCTCCTTGATCTCCATATCGATCTCAAGCGCTTGCTCCTCGCCGCTCCTCTTTCTTGAATAGTCCACGCAGGAAGCGCCAACCTCTGTTCCGTAGTATACGTTGACACATTCAAAGTCGCCGTCCTCATAGCGTATGGCATACGAGAGAAGGCCGCGTTGCTTGGGGTCTCTGAAATAGTAGCTGGGAGTAAAGGCAACCTCTTTTTTGCAGTTGTGAATAAAGAGGAGAGCGTCCGCTTTGAATTCACCCTTGATTACCATAATTCCTTCGTCTGTGGAGACACCGTTAAGTGTGCCGAGGGGAGAGAGCAGAGAACGAAGCTTTTCGTCGGGAATGGAAGCGCCGGCAAGATCAATCGTACCGCACGGATGATCACCGTTACCAACGTACACGGGAGTAAGGGCGGAGGTGGAAGCAAATCTTGACGGCTTGCCGCGATTTATGGCTCTCAGATATGGCGCAAGAGCGCGAACCGAGTCAATCACTTGATCGTATTTTGAATTGTCGTAGTCGTTTGCCCAAAGAATTTGGGAGGAGAACATGAATTCGAACAAGATCCCATCGCTTGCAAGAATCTCTTCGGTGGGAGGACACCAGGTGGAGACCTCTGCGCCTCTCATACAGCCACGTCTTGAACGAATGTCAAATTCGCCGAAAAGGCTACCGTGAAAATTGCCGTATATCACGTCAAAGCCGCGCTTGTCGAAGCATTCCTCACTTTTGGGTCCTGCTGAATGATGCCAATCTAACATCAGAATGTCGTTGGGGAGTATTTCGATAGATTTATAGGTGGCGGGAAGCTTATAGTATCGGCCAAAAGCGTCTACGCGTTCGTAGTCGTCGACTCCCACGCGTGAGCCCTTGGAGCTTATAAAGGTCTGTGCCGATTCAGCCCACATCGCGATCCGAACACCGCGGGTAGCATAAAAATCGTGGAGACGGCAGATGTCCCGCCCGATCAGCTCATGGGCAGGGATATCCTTGCATTTGTCGCACCAGCCCATAACGCGGATCTCGTCGTGCCCTATGGATACAGTCTTGGGCTCGAAGACCTTAAGTACCTCGTCGGCGATCTCAAAATAAAGCTTGTAGCTTTCCTCGTTGTTGGGACAATATGTGTCGGGAAAGAGGTCATTTTCAAGCTCGGCGATCTCGGGATGCGCGGTAGTCAGATAGTATGCGTGGCTCAGCGCCTGCACCTCGGGGATTACGTCCATTCCTCTTTCACGGCAATATTCAACGATGTCCCGCACCTCGGCTTTAGTCAGATATGAGCCGCCGCAAAGCTCGGTGTGCAAAGAGTCCTTCCAGTACATATCGGCACCCTGAAAGCTTCGGGTACCGTCGATGCCCGGCATATTGTTCATAATTTTGCAGAATTTTTCCCAGCCTCGGTTGACCTCGGGGTGGCGCTCGTATTCCATACCGCCGCCAACTTCAAGAATGACGGTGTTCATTTTCATAAACGCCATGCAGTCAATAATGCGCTTGAATTCTTCGATCTTGTCTCTCGCAGGCATATAAAAGTGTGCCCCGCGTATCTCTGCGTAAGGCTTGTCGGAGATCGAGGTCAGGGGAAAGAAGATTCCCTTGATGTCGCGCTCGGCAAGACTCAAAAGGGTGGAGAGCGCGTATATCGCGCCGCGCTTGTCAGCCGCCTTTACAAAAACACCGGTATCGCCGACAACAAGCTCATATTCCTCGGCGGAAAGCGCCGCCTTTTCAAAGGTAATGTGAGCATCCTTCGTTACCGATTCGCCCTTAAGGCCGAGAATGCTTTCTGTAAAATAGGAAAAAAATTTGCCAACAGCCTTGAATTCGGGATCCGTTGCCATATAGCGTACAGATCCGCTTATATGATACGATTCGGTGGAATCGCTTTTTTTCTTTGCTTCCGAGAAAAACATAATATAACCCCGCTTTTATTTTGGCTTTAAAAGCTTATTCAATCAGATCTGCGTAAGCCGCGTTGATGCCGGGAGCTGCGTAAGCATTGTAGTTCATATCATAGACCTCAATGTTGCCGGCACCCTCGCCCCAAATTCGGATCGTGTCGCCAACCGCAAAGTTTTGCGCTCCGTTTTGCGAGCAGTCGCGGACGATGATCTCGAATTTTCCTTCTGCATCACTGCAAACGTAATAGGTGTTGTATTTCTCACCGTTGTAAGCGCCCTCGGGATCGTTGAAGCGCTTTGTGACCGTCAGCGTCATCGTGATGAAGCGATCCTCCTGCTGTCCTGCCGTGCGGTAAAATTCCTCCACTGAAAGAGGCTCGCATTTTGCAACGTATTCCTCTTGGGTCAGGGAAGTGTCGACGGGTTGATCGAAGTGGTTGATCAACCTTCCGATAAGTGAAAAGCCAAAGGAGGACAAAAACAGCCATACTACGCCGATCACGATCACCAAAACCTTGGAAGACTGTTTATGAGGGCTGGTTGCCAACAGAATGATTCCGATTATCGGAGAGATGATCAGAGCGAGAATGATCACCCACCAGGCATGATACCACGCTACGAAAATCGTTCTTCCGCCGTAAGGGTCGGTTTTCTTTTTTGGAGGCTTAACCTTAGCTCTGTTACCCGCTCTCATCTCTTCGGGACAGAGCTTGCCGCAAAGAGGACAGTTGTCTCCGTCAAAGAAGCAGCCGCAATCAGGGCATTTATTCAGATCGGGGCGATCGAGCTCATATGAATCGTGTGCTCCGAGTAATTTTCCCATAAGTTCACCCTTTCAAAAAAATTAATATATTGCAGTTCGGTATGCTTGACAGGATACGCAGCTTTCAGAACGTGATTCTGGAGATTGCCGTCATCTTTTCTCCATCCGTTTCAAACAGCACGGCATCCGCCTTGATCTCACCATCCGCAACGATGAATTGCGTAGGCATATGCGTCCGCATTTTCGTGATCACACGGTCCTTGTCGGTACCCAGAATGCCGTTGCGGGGGCCTGTCATACCAAGATCGGTGACGTAAGCGGTGCCGCCGGGTAAGATCTGCTCGTCCGCCGTGGGCACGTGGGTGTGCGTTCCGAAGATCATATCGATCTTGCCGTCAAAATAGCGTGCGATGGCATATTTTTCACTTGTAGCTTCAGCATGGACATCCAAAAGTGAAAGATCGTATTCGCCTTCTTCTCTCGCAAGGATGTATTCAATGGCGTCGAAGGGATCGGAAAGCGGCTCCATAAACGCCACGCCCTGCACGTTCATACACAGGATCTTGTATCCTGCAACGTCGATGGTTGTATAGCCGTAGCCGGGTGCGCTGCCGCCATAGTTCGCGGGACGGATGATGCGCTCCGCGTTGTTGTCAAGAAATGCGTACAGATCGCGCTTTGACCAGGTGTGATTTCCCAAAGTGATCAGATCCACGCCGCAGTCTAAAATTTTTCGTGCGTCAGAGGAGGACAAGCCGTGGATCTCCGTGGCGTTTTCACCGTTGGCGACCACAAGATCAAGCTTCAGTCTGTCACGAAGCTTCCAAAGATTTTTTTGCAAATATTCAATGGCGCGAACGCCTACGATGTCGCCAATGGCAAGAAATTTCATGAAGTGTTCCTTTCAGGTTTATTTTCCTACGCAGAAATTGGAGAAGATTCGGGAAACGATATCCTCCGATACGGTTCTGCCGTCGAGCTCACCAAGCGCCGACAAGGCGTTTTCGACCTCGGCACAGCATATTTCAAGGGGAAGCTCACCCTCGATTGCCGTGATCGCAATTTCAAGCGCCTCGATCGCGGAGTGTACTGCTGCCGCCTGTCTTGCGTTGGAAATGATCGCATCGTTTCCCGTATCAAGACTGTCGTCGATGTACAGCTGTTCAATCAAAAGCTCCAATCGGTCGAAGCCCTCTCCCGACTCTGCGGAAACGTGACAGACGTATTCGAATTCACTCAGAAGTGTGGCTGTAGCGGAAGAAAGCCCCAGATCGCTCTTGTTGATCACCGCCACCCTCACGCCGTTCAGCGTTTTCAAATAGTCGACAAAGTCGGTGTCCTTCTCGTCAGGCTCGCGGCTACCGTCAAATACCGCCAAAACAAGCTCCGCCGCCTCTGCCGCCTGCCTTGCGCGGTCAATGCCGATCTGCTCCACCAGGTCGCCCGAATCGCGAAGACCTGCCGTGTCGGAAAGACGAAGAAGAACGCGCCCAAGCTTTGCCGTTTCGGTCAGTACGTCTCGCGTAGTTCCCTCAATGTCGGTGACGATAGCGGCGTCTCTTCCTACAATTCTATTATATAGCGAGCTCTTGCCCGCATTTGTTCTGCCTAAAATAACGGTTGGTATGCCGCTCATCACAGCGCGGCCGGTGGAATAGGTCTTTGAAAGCTTTCTCAGCTTAAAGCAGTTTTCTTTTGCAATGGACAGCATCTCCTCGCGGCTGATGTCGGCAAGATCCTCGTCGGGGTAATCGATGTGAGCGAATATTGCCGCCAAAACGTCGCCCAAGGCGTCGTAGATCCGTTGCGTTTCAGCCGACAGCGTGCCTTGCATATTGGAGCGGGCAAGCTTGATCTGCTCGTCGGTCTGTGCCTCAAGCAGGTCGCCAAGACCCTCGGCTCCCGTCAGCGACATTTTGCCGTTGATAAATGCTCTTTTTGTGAATTCTCCGGGGAGCGCCATACGGGCACCTGCGGATAGGAGCGCGGAGAGCACCTTGCTTGTGATCAGCACACCTCCGTGGCAGGAGATCTCTACAGTGTTCTCACCCGTGAAGGAAAAGGGCGCACGGAAAATGACGGCGATTCCGTCGTCGATCGGACGGTTACCGTCGGCTTTTGTATCATAAATGTGACCGTACGTTGCGTGTGAGCTTTCGACCAGAGAGAGCGGCTTGCCGTTTTTGGGCTTGAAGACAGCGTCCGCAACGCGCAGAGCGTCCTCTCCCGAAACGCGCAAAACGGCGATTCCGCCTTTTCCGTATGGGGTGCTGATAGCGGCAATTGTGTCAAGTTGATTCATAAATCCTCCGAGGGCTGTCGTAAAAGCACAAAAGGGTGGGAAGCCCCACCCTTTTGTGTTTTTTTGTCATTCTACGATAAAGGGCTTGAGCTGCTCGTAAAGCTTGTCAGCGCCTGCTTCCGCTTCATAAGTAAGTTTGATGGGCTGACGAAGGTCAAGGCTGAAGATACCGAGAATGGACTTGCCGTCTACCTTGTACTTGCCCGATTCAAGGTCAACGTCACCTTCAAATCCTACGAGAATGTTTACCAGCTTGTAAACGTCGTTGATCTCTCTAAGCTTGATGTTCAAAGTCATTTGTTTGTCTTCCTTTCTTAAGGTATTGTTCGTTTGAACTCTATCATTATTATATAACATTATCCATGAATTGTCAATAGATAAATTTCGGGCTGTTTGCGCGTGATTTTTGTCTTTTTTGACGGATATTTGTGAACCGTGAAATCGGCTCGAAAAATGCACAAAACGTCAAAATCCTTATGGGATAAAGAATTGTCGAAAACGGTCGTAGGGGCTGTGGAAAACCTGAAAAACCTGTGGAAAACCTTGAAAAGCCTTGATCTGTCAAGCTTTCCCTGTTGAAATCTCTGTTGAAACTGTGGAAAACTGTTTTGATATATTGCACAAAAAACAGCATCTTGGTAAAGCACTAAAGGGTATCAGATCGTGCAGATCAGCTTTTCGAGAACAGCGTAACCGTCGCCGGAATTCTTCAGCTCCAGATCGGCTTCGCGGCACCGCTCGGTCATATGACGGCACATGGCAGGCTTTACGTTGTTCTTCAGAATGATCGACACTCTGTATTCGTGTATCTTCAGCGCGTCGGAGATCTCTCTTACGGTAGCACCCTCTGCGTTCATTAAGGCTACAGCGCTCATATCGCAGACCGTCTTTGTAATCTCGCTCATGATTATAATGGGATCTGCCTTTCTCTGGCGCAGGTCGCGCAGAATATCCAGCGCCTCCTCCTTTTTGCGAGCGCCGATTGCGTTGGTGAATGCAAAGGCATCGTACTCAGCCGCGGGAATGGCGACCCTCATAACGTCCTCCCGCGTTACCTCACTCCTTCCGCTTGCCTTGACGTAGAACGCAAGCTTGTCGGTCTCGGAGGCAAGATTGAACATATCTCTGCCGCATCTGTCGATGGTGAGAGCGCATATCTCGGGGGATGCGCTGACTCCGTTGTGCTCAAAGTGCTTGCCAACCCATGCGGCAAGCTTTGCGGGAGTGTTCTTTTCAAAATTTACCGCGGTCAGATGCTCCGATAGCTTCTGAAGCATTGCAGAGGGGCGCTTGGGCAGGATGCCGGGGTCAAATCGGTCGGCGGAGGTGTTGATGATCAGCGTGTTGTAGTCGTAGTCCTCAAGCTGAGACAATACGGAGCAGAGAGCATCAAGCTCGCCCTGCTTCATAGCGTTGAAATCAATTCCCGACAGAACGATCAGCTTGCGGTCGGCCATCATAGGCAGGGGCATGATCGCGTCAAGAAGCGCCTCGGGGGAGTATGAGAAGGAGTCCAGCTTGATCTCGTTGAAAAATCCAAAGGTGGGATCCGGTGAGATCGCCTCCGTGGCTGTGGAGAGCGCAAAGCTTTTCATATAATCCTCTTCGCCAAAAAACAGATAACCCGTACCCGGCTTCGATTTGATCTCTTTTCTGAAATCCGATTCCTTGATGATATTCATGCTGACCACCTCCCCTTGATTCGTTACTATTATTATACCATTGATCTGTGCTTCCGTCAAGAGCTTGAACCGTTGGCGTTTGAAAAAAAGTGATATTTTAGTTACTTTTCGAAGTGTTGGTACGCTGTCATTTGCCTTTTTGTCGAGCATTGTAGCATGGTTATCTTGTGTCCGGGAACGGCAGTTGACAGAATAGACGGAATATGTTATAATAAATGTACAGAGTTATATAAATTTCCCATATTATGGGCGACTGCAGGTACACATAAGATACTATGATTCCGTTACGGGAAGGTTTATCAATGCCTTTACCTATTCCATGAAATGAGGAATACACATATGAAAAAAACGAAAGCAATTTTAGAACAATTAGAGAAGCAGTATGGTGCTGTATATGATGAAGCAAGTGTAAAACTGATACATGAATTTGATAAATTTGGCCCCAAAAGCTATCTCTGTGAAATGTTCCCTCCTTTATCAGAGGAAGAGCTCGCCAAAATTGATAAAGATTTCAAGCATAATTTCCCCGAAGAGTTAAAGGAACTTTATCGCATCACCAATGGTTTGAACTTTTTTGATAAGAGTTTAATTATAGGCGGCATTCCTCCATATCCAGGTGCACGAAGAAGCGGAAAAAGTTGCACACCTTTGATGGCAATCAGCTTTCATCCCACCCCAACCACACCAAAAGGTAGGTTGTATTTTGCATCGCGCAGATGGACTTATGAAGAAAACATTGCATTTTTTATGGATTGTACCAATACTGATCCAATCAAACCGGTATATGCCTGTCATTGGAATCAAGATGATCCTTTTTACTCCTGGCCTTCATTGGACGATTTTATTTCGTCGGAGTTTAACCGTTATATGAAGGCATATTCCAAGGGTGAGTATGAGTGTGATGACATCTGTGGAATATTGAAAAGCCTTCGTTTCAATGTTGTAGATATAAAAAACAGCAAGGATATTTTCAAATAACCGTTAATTAAGAGGTCACCGCAAATAGCGGTGGCCTCTGCTTTTACAGACCGATCGAAAATGTTAACATTTCCGCAATTTTGAGGGATTGCACTTGACACGGTCAGAAAAACATGATATCATAGTCGTGTTTGTTTTGTAAAAATTGATTTGTTTAAATTTTAGGAGAAAAAATGTTCAAAAAGAAGGAAAAAGTAATTGCAAACGGCGCGCCTGCGGAAAATAAAATGGGCGTTATGCCGATCAATAAGCTTTTGCTCAGTATGGCGCTTCCGATGGTTGCATCTATGCTTGTGCAGGCACTTTATAACATCGTGGACAGCCTTTACGTGGCCAGGATTTCAGCAGACACCTCATACGAGCTGACGGCGATATCCTTGGCGTTTGCCGCCCAGAACTTTATGATCGCCGTTGCAACGGGAACGGGTGTCGGTATCAACGCGCTGCTTTCAAAAAGCCTTGGCGAGAAGAATTTTGAGAGAGCCAACAAGGTTGCTACAAACGGTATCTTTTTGTCGGTGTTGAGCTATATTTTGTTCCTCATCCTCGGCTTTACCTGTATGGAGACCTATATGGGATGGATGACCGACGATGCGCACGTGATCTCTCTCGGCGTTGAATATCTCTCGATATGCTTTATTTTCTCGTTCGGTATTTTCGGTCAGGTCATTATGGAAAGGCTGATGATCTCTACGGGAAAAACGCATCTTGCTATGATAACGCAGGGAATCGGCGCCATCATCAACATCGTGCTTGACCCGATCTTTATTTTTGACGATGGCATTGGCTTTTTGCTTCCCGACGCGTGGGGATTTGATTTCGGCTTCGGCCTCGGCATCGCGGGCGCGGCAATTGCTACCGTTATCGGTCAGATCGTGGCTTGTATTGCGGGAATCATTCTCAATGCCGTGTGCAACAAGGAGATCTCGATGTCCTTCAAGGGATTTCGCCCCGACGGAAAGATCATTGGAAAAATATACGCCATCGGCGTGCCTTCTATCGTGATGGCTTCCATCGGCTCTGTTATGAACGTTTTGTTCAACAGTATTCTGAACGGATTTACAGCCATCGTTGAGGGAACCCAATATACCGTAGGCATTTTGGCGCAGACAGCCTTCGGTGTATATTTCAAGCTCCAAAGCTTTATATTTATGCCGGTGTTCGGACTGAACAACGGTATCGTCCCCATAGTTGCATACAATTACGGTGCGCAGAAGCGAAAGAGAATGATGGGAACCGTAAAGCTGGGTGTTATTTATGCCGTTTCGTATATGGCGCTGGGCCTCGTTGCCTTCCAGACCCTGCCTGAGCTGCTCCTTGAATTCTTCAATATGCACGACGCGGCAAGCCTTGCCATTGCGGTGCCTTGCCTGAGAGTCATTTCGTTGGCTTTCGTCTTCGCGGGCTTCTGTATCATTATCGGCTCCGTATTCCAGGCGTTGGGAAAGAGCATTTATTCTATGTTCGTTTCGATCGCACGTCAGCTGGTGGTGTTGATACCCGTTGCATATATTTTGGCGCAGTTTGGTGACGTTACCCTCGTTTGGTGGGCTTTCCCCATTGCCGAAATTATGTCAATGGCGGTCAGCGTGATCTTTTTTGTGAGAGTTTACAAGAAGATTGTTGCAAAAATACCCGAATAACACGCCAATATTTTGCAGTTTGGTGTAGTTTTATATAAAATTTCAAAAAAACAAGAAAAATTTCAAAAAACTTCTTGACAAAACATACCCGTATCGTGTATAATATAGGATGTCATTGTGTAAAAGCGTAAAAATAGCCTGTGTGCTGTTTCGGTTCGCAATAGCGAGCTGTGACAAACGCTTCCGATTATCAGCATAAGGAGGTGCAGCAAATGCTTAGAACTTATCAACCTAAGAAGCGTCAGAGAAAAAAGGAGCATGGCTTCAGAAAGAGAATGAAGACCTCTGACGGCAGAGCCGTTCTGAAGAGACGCCGCGCAAAGGGCAGAAAGAGACTGACCCACTAATCTGCGTATTAAATCAGCAAAATAAAAACCGCCGATGACCTGTTTCATTTCAAGATAAGCTTGTATGTGTAGGCATCGGGGTTTTTAGCGTTCAGCGATATTTTTATACTGCCGAGTCCCTCGGCAGTATCGGTTTGCCCGATCCGAAAAACGGGTATTGACGGAAGCAAATGCACAAGTAACGCAACAAAATCCTTCTAACGAGGTTTGAAAATGAAATTTCCCGCAATTAAAGAGCATCATCTTTATAATAAAGCCTATCGCTCGGGGAAGCATTTTTTCGGAAGATATATCTGCATATACGTATTGAAGGATCTTCACGCAAAAAGGCTACAGAAGGAACACCCGCAGAGGATACTTGTCAACAGACTCGGCCTTGCCGTATCAAAGAAGGTGGGCGGAGCAGTCAGGCGCAGTCGTGCCAAGCGTATCATCAGGGCGGCTTATGCTATCCATAAGGATCAGCTGCGCCGCGGCTTTTTGATCGTCATCAGCGCAAAGCCGGAGATCGACGGAATGAAAAGCACGGATATCGCGCGAGAGATGAAGTATGCCTTTTCCAAATTGGATATGTTCGCAGAAGCTCCAAACGCAAAAAAGAGCGCTGCGGATCATGATAAAATATGAAATATATTTGTATTTGGTTGGTTCGCTTTTACCGCAAATTCTTGTCTCCGCTGAAACGAAGACCCTGCTGTAGGTATACTCCTACATGCTCTGCCTATGCTATTGAAGCATTTATGAACCGTGGCTTTTTCGTGGGATTTATCCTGACGGTCTGGCGCATATTAAGGTGTCAGCCCTTGTGTCCCGGGGGATACGACCCCGTGCCGAAGGTTGGATTCCGCAATCCAAAGGGTCAGGTGGGAAGAGAAAATGTATATGACAGCAGTTTTTTGGCAAATAACAGATTTGTATTTATTTATAATCTGCCGCTGAACGACTGTGAAGAGAAGTCCAAAAATCGAAAAAACAAATGAGAGGACTAATTTCGTAATGAACAAGAAAACTACTCTCGGCAAGCTTTTGCCGAAAATCGCGCTCCTTTTGGCACTGCTTACCGTTTTTGCCGTTGTTATGACCGGCTGCGGAAGCAATACTGTCATTGACACCTCGAAGGATGCCGCCGCGTGGAAGGATACAGAGGTCAATCTTGATCCCAAGACGGATTTTGTTACCAAGCTCCTTACCTGGATCGGCGTATTCCTCAACTGGATCACCAAGATCATGCCCGCAAACAGCTATATTCTGACGTTGCTCGTCTTCGCTATCATCCTTGAGATCGTAATGCTGCCTTTCTCTATCAAGCAGCAGAAGAACTCTATCAGACAGGCGAAGCTGAAGCCCAAGGAAATGGCGATCCGTAAAAAGTATGCGGGAAGAAACGACCAGGCCACACAGCAGAAGGTCAGTCAGGAAATTCAGGAGCTTTATCAAAAGGAAAACTTCAACCCGATGTCGGGTTGTCTCCCTATGCTGTTCCAGCTTCCCATTATCTTCGTGCTTTATTGGTTGATCATTGACCCCATTCAGTACGTAGTTGGAAGCTCTGCAGAATTTACAAGTGTATTGTATACGTTTATCACCACCGCTGTCGAAGAGGGTGGACTTGGTTTGTCGCTTACAAGCAAGAACGGTTCTATCGAGATCCTCAGTAAGATCAAGGAGCTGGGTCCTGCCGCATTTGAAGGAATCAAGGAGTTCTGCGCAAACGGCGAAGCCGTGTTTGGCAAGATCGAGACTGTATACAACCTCCCCGCAAACTTTACCATCGGAGAATTGAACTTCGGTCTTACTCCTCCCTCCGTTTGGCCTCCCTACACCAGTGAAGGCATTCAGTATTGGCTGATCGCTGTTCCCGTTCTGACCTTCGTGGTTCAGTTCTTCAGCATGAAGCTGAACAGAAAGTTTACCTTCCAGCCCAATCAGGACGCACCCACTAACAGCCAGACAGCTTGCTCCAATACGATGATGGACATCACAATGCCTGCGATGAGTGCATACATTGCGTTTATCGTTCCCGCCGCTGTCGGTATTTATTGGATGTTTAAGGGTATTATCGGAACTGTAAAGCAGTTTATCATGTCAAAGGCAATGCCGCTTCCTCAGTTTACCGAGGAGGATTACAAGGCAGCTGAGAAGGAAATGCTCGGAAAGCAGCCCAAGAAGATTCAAAAATCCGAAAATGCAGGTAAGGTGCGCTCGCTTCACCATATCGATGATGAGGATTATGATGAGCAGGGTAATTATAATCCCAAGCCTGTAGAGGAAGAAAAGCCCGAGGAAGAGCCCGTCAAGACAGAGCTGCCCGAAAACAAAATGACCGAGGGCGCAACGTTGAAGGACGATTCTGACAAATCGGAAAAGAAGTCTTTCTTTGGAAAGAAAGATAAGGAAAACTGATAATCAATATTAATTGGAGACATTATCGTGAGTAAAGAAATAATTACAACAGGAAAAACAATTGACGAGGCAGTTGCTGCCGCTGTGGCAGAGCTCGGCGTGCCTTCTGCAGAAGACATTGAATATACCGTGATTGATGAGCCTAAGAAGGGCTTGTTCGGTATCGGCGCTGTTCCCGCAAAGATCTCCGCAAAGGCTGTGATCAAGGGTGAGAGATTTGCGCTTGATTTCATCAATCAGCTTGTTAAGGATATGGGTCTTGACGTTACCGTTGAGATGAAGGACGTTGCCGACAGCGATAAGGATTGCAAGCTCATCGATATTACAGGTGAGGGTGCAGGTGTGCTGATCGGTCACCACGGCGACACTCTGGACAGCCTTCAGTATCTCGCAAATCTTGCGGCTAACAAGAAGGTCAACGGAGTAAAGCCCGAGTACGTGAAGATCACCGTTGATGCCGAGAACTACCGCGCAAAGAGAGAAGAGACACTCAGAGCACTTGCCAGAAGAATGGCTGATAAGGTCCTCAAGCAGAAGAGAAGTGTTATGCTTGAGCCCATGAACCCCTATGAAAGAAGAATTATCCATTCCGAAATTCAGAACATCGAGGGCGTTTCTACCAACTCTATCGGCTCTGAAAACAACAGAAAGATCGTTATCTATCTCGAAGAGAACTGATTTAGGTTAAATACAGTAAGGGGAGGAGAACCTTTTTGAAAAAGGGTTCTCCTCCCCTTACTTTCCCCATCCCTTCTTTCCCAAAACCTTCAAAAAGGCATAAGGATGGTTACGTGAAAAGAGGGAGCCTTTTACAAAAGGCTCCCTCTTTTCACGTAACTTATAGCTTAGTTAAAGAATCCAGCGTTCTTTCAACCAGCTTAATGGTTGCTGCAGCACTTATGGGTGTACAGATTCTATTATCTTCGCCGCTCTTGATGCAGTCGATGAAATATTTGATCTCGCCGGCATAGCCGTCAACGTTGGAGATGTTCATACCGGTTTCGCCGATCTTTTCCACGTTGTTGAAATCTACAGCCTCGCCACATTCTGTCAGCTTGCCGTCCTTGAAGAGAAGAGAACCGTTTTCAAACAGCGCTCTGAAGCCTACCTCAAAGCTCATTTTCTGATAATTGTACCATCCTGTCTCGATGGTGGCGGAGCAACCGTCGTAGATATAATTTGCGATTGCGTAATTGCTGTAGTTGTCTGTCATAGGATGATAGATGCCAACGATATCCTTGGGCTCACCGAGAACCGATTGCATAAAGTCGATGTCGTGGATCATAAGGTCCATAATCACGTGTCCGCTGCGCTTCTCATCGAGGAACCAGTTGTCCCAGCTCCATCTGGGAGTCTGGCTGACTCTGTGCATACTCAGGGATTCCAGCTTACCGTGCTTTTTGCTTTCGATCAAGCCGCGCAGATATGCATATGCGTTCATGAATCGAACGACCTGTGCGGTCATATATCTCTTGCCTGTCTTCTTGATAACAGCGAGAAGCTTGTCTGCTTCCTCGGCAGTGAGAGACATAGGCTTTTCGGAAAGCACGTGTGCTCCTGCTTCCATTGCCTTGATTGCCATCTCTACGTGGAGATAGGTGGGAGTGCAGATGTCAACCATATCGGGCTTTTCAGCCGCCAGCATTTCGTCATAGTCTGCGTATATGCGAACAGGGAAGTCGCCGACCTTCTGCTTCAGCATATCGGTGCGAATGTCGCAAACAGCCGCATATTCGATGTCCTGCATATTTTTGTAGATGTTGAAATGCACGCTACCCATGCCTCCAACGCCAACTTGTACAATTTTCATTGCTTTACCCTCCGATTCAAATGAGCGTTTCAAGATACGCTTTGGTTTCGATAATATCCATTCTCTGCTGTTCGCCCGAGATCTCGCGCTCGATGGTCAGCGCGCCATCGTAGCCAACCTCCTTCAGCTTTGCGACAAATGCGGGGAAGTTGACCTTGCCCTCGCCAACCTTGACCTCACGACCCAGCTTCATACCGTTTGTGGGATAGAAGCCGTCCTTTGCGTGGATGCCGCGAACGTAGGGACCGATCACGTCGAGCGCGTCAACGGGATTTGCTTTTCCGTAAAGGATAAGATTTGCGGAGTCGAGGTTGATGCCAACGTTTCCGGTTCCGATGTTTTCGATGAAGCGAAGAAGGGTGGTAGGAGTTTCCTGACCTGTTTCGAAAAGGAAATACTGTCCCTGATCCTTCATATATTGACAAAGATCACGGAGTGTTTCAAGGATCTCTGGATAGGTAGGATCCGTGGGGCATTCGGGAAGAAATCCCGCATGGGTGATCACGTCTGTTACGCCGATCTTTTTTGCAAAATCAGCACCCAGCTTCAGCTCCTTGACTCTCTGCTCTCTGTATTCGGGGGGAACGATGCCGAGCGTTGTGGGGCCTTCTGTGAAATTCCATGCCGAGGGGCCGCTCCAACCGCACCAATGGGCGGTGATGGTAATACCGTATTCGCGGCAAGCCTCGTTTACAAGCTCTGCCATTTCGTCGGTATGCAGGCTTGCATTCCAGTTTGTCATCTGGCAGTTGTCGAAGCCCATCTCCTTCATCAGCTTGAATCTTTCTTTAATGTCGGGACCCAAAAAGGTCTGTACGCCAACTTTCATAAAAAATGACCGTCCTTTCTATTGACTTGTGTTTAATTTTATTATATAATATCTTTAGGCGAGAGTCAAGAAAAATTTTAAGATTCTATAGCATAATTTTCATTTTCCATTGCTGAGAAGGGAGTCTGCCGTGAACGATATCAATCTGTATGAGAAAATTCCAAAGGAACAGTTTCCTATCAAAATGCTTTGGGATTATCAAAACAAATACGATTTTCCGCCCCATTGGCACGAGCATATTGAGCTCCACTACGTAATGAACGGAAGCTGTCAGCTGCAATACAGCGAGGAGACCATTGAGCTTGGTGCAGGGGATTGCGTGGTGATCAACGGCAATGAGCTCCATCAGGGCGGCGGAGGCTTGTGCGATTACGTGGTCATCTTGTTGCCTCCCGATCTGTTTGAGCCTCATCACGTGATCTTTCAAAAGGTCATCCGAGATGAATATGCAGCGGGACTTGTCATGAATGCACTTGAAAAATACCGAACGCACAATGCCGTGGATATGCTGGAGGTTAAAGGATATATATACCTTTTGATCGCGCACTTGATCCGATGCTATACGTACAAGACCCTGACCGAAACCGTCTATTCCAGGTATTTTGACAAGCTTAACAAGGTGAACGGAGCTGTCAGATACATAAATGAGAATTACGATAAGGTTTTAACTACAAGGTCACTTTCCGAAATGGTACACCTGAGTGAAGGCTATTTTTGTCAGGTCTTCAAGGAGGTGACGGGAAAGACGGCGATGGAATATATCAATCAGCTCCGAATGGATAAGGCGGAAAAAATGCTGATGAAAACAGAGATGACCGTGACGGAGGTCGCCTTTTCCTGTGGCTTTGACGATGCCAATTATTTTTCTCGGATGTTTAAAAAAATAAAAGGAAAGAGCCCACAGTCGGTTCGTAACGTAAGTAATATTAAAAATGAGTTGGAGGAAGTCTGATGATGAATAAGAAGCAGATTGTAAATGAATTTATATCTCCCTCGGCGGCGTATCGCGGTAAGCCCTTCTGGTCCTGGAACGGAGAATTGAGAGGCGAGGAGCTGGTGCGCCAAGCAGGCATTATGAAGGAAATGGGCTTGGGCGGCTATTTTATGCATTCCCGCGCGGGATTGATCACCGAATATCTGGGAGATGAATGGTTCGAGCTCATCAACGAGGTAGCCGATGCGGCTGAACGAGACGGGATGGAGGCTTGGCTGTACGATGAAGACAGATGGCCCTCGGGCTCTGCGGGCGGTAAGGTTACGGTTGATCCGCAATACAGAATGAAATCTCTGTACGTTTACGAGAGCTTGCTGGAAAAATTTGAATATAAAGAAGATACGTTTGCGGTTTACGTGGCAAAAATAGACGGTATCGATATCTGGTCGTACGAAAAAGTGGAGATCGGCAATCCTTCCGCAGCGGTTGCAGAGCTTACGTCTGCTATGGAGAAGTGTAAGGGGCGCGCCGAGGACGAGCCCGGCGAGTGGAAGGTGCTGCGTTTCGCGATCGAGCCCGATCCGTGCAGCTCTAACTACAACGGAACCACGTATATCGACACTATGAGCCGAAAGGCTACCGATAAATTCATCGAGCTGACCCACGAAGAATACAAAAAAAGGTGTGGCGATAGGCTTGGCAGATCGATCAAGGGCATTTTTACCGACGAGCCTCACAGAGGGCACTGCCTTGACAATTTAACCGTGAAGGAGGGTGTCAGATCCTGCGCGATCTGTTGGACCGACGATATTTTAGTGGAGTTTGAGAAGCGCTACGGCTTCGATGCCGAGCCGCTGATCCCCGAGCTGTTTTACAGACCGAGGGGAGAGATGGTGGCACCTGTTAAGCTTCACTATATCGACCTTGCCGATAACCTTTTCCTTGAGCGGTTTGCAAAGCCCATCAACGAATGGTGTGAGGAAAACGGGATCATCTTTACAGGTCACGTGCTTCACGAGGATAGCCTGATGAATCAGACGGTTCCCGAGGGCTCGCTGATGCGTTTTTATGAGCACATGGGCTATCCCGGTGTGGATTGCTTGACCGAGCACAACCGTTGCTATTGGATCGTCAAGCAGCTTTCCTCTGCCGCAAGGCAGTTGGGCAAAAAATGGCTTCTTTCAGAGCTTTATGGCTGTACGGGCTGGCAGTTTGATTTTAAATCTCACAAGGCTGTGGGAGATTGGCAGGCTTTGTTTGGCATCAATCTGCGCTGTCAACACTTGTCGTGGTATACGATGGAGGGCGAATCAAAGCGCGATTACCCCGCTTCGATCCTGCATCAGTCGCCCTGGTATCGGGATTATGCCAAGGTGGAGGATTATTTCGCACGATTCGGCCTTGTGATCAGTGAGGGCAGAGCGGATTGCGACGTGCTGTTGCTCAATCCCATCGAGTCTCTTTGGTGTCAGGCATATCTTGGTTGGGCACAGTGGATCAGCAACAGGTCCCCCGACGTAGCGCCCTACGAAGAGCGATATGCAAGAATATTCCATATGCTGACCGACAATCAGATCGATTTCGACTACGGCGAAGAGGAAATGATGAGCCGAATGGCATCGGTTGAGAAGGCCGGAGAGGGAGCCTTGTTGCGTGTTGGAGAGGCAACCTACCGCACCGTGATCGTGACGAATATGCTGACGGTGCGTAAAACAACGCTGGCATTGTTAGAAGAGTTTATGCAGGCAGGCGGCAAGGTGATCTTTGCCGGTGAAGTGCCCGCATACGTTGATGCGGTGGCATCAGCGCTGCCTCAAGAGCTGTCCCACAGAGCAGGCGCTGTCTGCGTGGAGCTTGAGGAGGATGCGTTGGTGGGAGCTGTTCGCAAGCTGTCGCGGGCTTTTGTCAGCATTACGAAGGCTGACGGAGAGAGCGAGAAAGCGGTTTTCGCACAGGTCAGACAGGAGTTTGGCGGTGACGGCTATGCCGTTGTTGTGCTGAATACCGACAGAAGCTCGCCCAAGAAGGAATTGTTGCTTTCCATAGCAATTCCCGAGGGGTATTCCGTGCAGGAATGGGATCTTGAATCCGGTCTGCGCTATGACGCTTCGTCGATCTCGGAATATACAGGCGGCAGAATGCAGATAAGCCTTTCGCTTGAGGCGGCAGGAACCCGTTGCTTTGTGATGACAAGCGAAAGAGAAAGGCTTCCCTTGTGGAAGGACGAGGCCGTGGTTTGCGAAAGCATAGTAACAGGAGAGTTTGGCTACAGCCTTGACGAGCCCAATGTTTGCGTGCTTGATTTTGTCAAATGGAGAATGGATGGCGGCGAGTGGCAGAAGGAGGAAGAGGTCCTTTGGGCAGACCGACACATCAGAGACCTTGTTGGCATCGAGCGCAGAGGCGGACAGATGCTTCAACCTTGGTATGCAAAGCTGAATGACACCAAATGCTACGGTGAGCTACAGCTTTCCTATGAGTTCTATATAGATAAGCTTCCTGAGGGTAAGGTGTATCTTGCAGGCGAGCGCCCCTTGTTGAACCGTTATTGTATCAATGGAAGGACGCTTCACTCGGAGAACGTTAACGATTTCTGGGTCGATGATTGCTTCAAGCGTATGGAGATTCCCGAAGGAACGCTGAAGCTTGGCAGAAACGAGGTTACGGTAGACGTAACGTTTATGAGAACGACCAACGTGGAGGCAATCTATCTGCTTGGTGCGTTTGGCGTTCAGCTTGACGGCAATAAGCGCACGCTTACAGGCCTGCCCGAAAAGCTTGGCTGTGAGAATTATGAAAATTACGGCTTGCCGTTCTATACGGGTAGTGTGACCTACCATCTTATGCCCGAGCAATACGTGAATGCTTTAGGACGGCTTGGAGAGGAGTTCGACCGCGTTGTGCTGACACCCGTAAGCTTTACGGGCGGATGCGCAAGGATCACGGCGCTTGGATGTACGTCTGTTTTGGGATGGGATCCTTATGAAGCCGACGTTACCGAGGCGTATCGCCAAAATGCACAGATCGACGTTACTGTGGTGGGTACCAGACGAAACGTGTTTGGCCCGCTCCATCAGACCGTGAAAACAGCACCCGCCTGCGGTCCCGGAAATTTTGTGACCGGGGGAGCGGCATGGACGGACAGCTACAGCCTGATCGATAGCGGATTGCGCGGAATCATGCTGAAGGCAAAGAAAATACGGGAGATAGATTAATATGAAATCTGTAAGAAATATATTCAAGATAGGCATTGGCCCCTCCAGCTCTCATACGATGGGACCTGCGTTTGCCACGGAAAAATTTTTGATGACCTATCCTGACGTGGAGCATATCGTTGTTACGCTTTACGGCTCGCTGGCGAAAACGGGAAAGGGCCACGGAACCGATCGCGCCATTCTGGATGTGTTGGAGGGAATTCCCACCGAGGTCATCTTCTGTGACGATGACGTGGAGCTGGAGCATCCCAACACGCTGAATCTGAAGGGCTATATCAAGGATGAGTTGGTTGCGGATATGACCGTGCTCTCGGTTGGCGGCGGAGAGATTGAGGTCGTTGGCGAGAGCAAGGGAGAGCGTGATAAGGAGCTGTATAAGAAAAACAGCTTTACCGAGATCGCGAAGGTTTGTAAGGAACGCAATATCAGATTGTCTGATTACGTGTTTGAGCACGAGGATGAGGATTTTAAGTCGTTCCTGCTTGAGGTGTGGCATACGATGCAGAATGCCATCCGAGAGGGACTTACCCATACGGGTGTGCTCCCCGGAGGTCTTGGTGTCAAGAGAAAGGCGCAAAGGCTTCACAATCAGCGCCATATCGACGAGAGCCCTCAGACGAGAGAAAACAGATTGGTCTGCTCCTATGCCTTTGCGGTCAGCGAGCAGAATGCGGATTGCGGCTTGATCGTTACTGCGCCAACCTGTGGCTCCTGCGGCGTTTTGCCTGCGGTGCTGTGCTATATGCAGGAAAAGAACGGCTTTTCCGACAAGGATATTGTCAGAGCCTTGGCGGTAGCGGGTCTGATCGGACAGCTGGTTGCAACCAATGCGTCTGTCAGCGGTGCGGAATGCGGATGTCAGGCCGAGATCGGAACTGCTTGCTCGATGGCGGCAGCAGCCTTGGCAGAGCTGTTTGAAATGGGAATTGACCAGATCGAATATGCCGCGGAGATCTCACTTGAGCATCACCTCGGTCTGACCTGTGACCCTGTTTGCGGACTTGTGCAGATCCCTTGTATTGAGCGAAATGCCGTCGCGGCGATGAGAGCAATCAATTCCTTGAGCCTTGCCAACTTTTTGTCGGATAGCCGAAAGATCTCCTTCGACCTTGTCGTTGACACGATGTATCAGACAGGTATAGACCTTTCTCACATCTATCGCGAAACAAGTGAAGGCGGACTTGCCAAGCTTTATAAGCACGAATAAAAAGAGCGGTTACCCTGTAAATGCGGGGTAACCGTTCTTTTGGCTTTATAAATTAGAGTAGTGTTATTGCTTCGCCGGCTTGTCGGGAATACCTTCGCGGCTGATTCGACGCAGATTCGCCTCAAAGATGGCAAGCGCGCCGTAGAAGATCTTTCTGTCGTCATCCCCCAAGCCCATTCCTGCGGCTGTGACAGCACGCTCTGCCTTGTCACAAACGTACTGCGCGGCTCTTTGTCCTTCTTCCGTGAGAACCAGCTTGGCGCGGTAAAGGTTTGCCTTGTCGGTTTCTCTTGTGATGAGCCCCTTGCCTTCCATCTCCGCAACGATACGGGAGATCGCGGCCTTGTCCTTGTCGCATATTTCGCTGAGCTTTGAGGAGGTGATTCCCTCGGGAAATCGTGTCATTGCCACCAGATACTGTACGTAAGAGCCGCGCAAGCCGTATTTTTCCATCTCTTCGCGCTCGATCTTCATAATATGTCTGTAGATGTTGGATATAGAATAAGAAAACTGTTCAAATCTGTCAAGCATACTGATACCTTCATTATATAATCATTAAGAAGTTGACTTGTCAACTTCTTCGTATCTGTATTATACACGATAAATGTTGACTTGTCAACGACTTTTCGAAAAAAACCTTTAAAAGTTTGAAAAACAGTATAAAAAAGGCACCGTTTCCGAACTTCCCATAAGGAAGTTCGGCAGTTTTATTCGCCTTTGGCGAGTTCTATTGCCTCGCAGTGATATTCGTCTTACGACGAGTGATATTCGCTACGCGAGTTTTGGGGCGAATAAAATATCACTAAAGCCGCAGGCTTTAATATCACTGTCGCGTAAGCAACAATATCACTCCGACAAAGTCGGAATATAACTCTTGCTTTCTCTGCCGATTTGTGTTATAATGAGATTATATTGTAGGGCGGGGGCTTGCTCCCGCTGTGATGAACACCTTGAATCAAAAAGGCGGCGGGAGTAAACCCCCCGCCCTACAACAAGGGGGCTGGGCTTGCCCGACGCCTTGTAATACAAAGGCGAAACTGGCGATAATAAGATTTTGACGGAGGCATTTGACCATGAAATACAAAATCTCATTCAACATTACAACCATATTACAATCAATATATCTTTTCGCTATTATTTTGAATTTCCTGTGTATATGGATGTTTACTATTGGTGTTCCGTATACATATCCTTTAGCTATAGTAGGAAATGTATTTATATTATTATTGCCGATTGATTTCGTTTGTTTAATATTAAATTTAGTTTTCCTGATAATTGATAAAAAAGAATTTAATTGCAGACAGTTTATAGTTAGGATCGTTTGTATATGTATAATGTTTATTTTCTTTTGTTTGGTGAAAATCGCCCTTTACTATTACGGAAACAATTTGGCTGGAGTTGTATAAATCCCCATTTATCTTACAGAATATAACGAACCCCGACAGACCGATCTGTCGGGGCTTACTATTTGTCTTCTGCGGAGCAATTTTGGCTTATCCGTAGAGGAGCCCTACGGTCTCCCGCGGGCGAACACAGTTCGCCCCTACCGTGTGTCAGGCAAACTTCCTTATGAGGAGGAGCCTTTCTCCGTGTTTTTTCGGATACCTGTGCCTTTTGTACTGTTGCGCGCGTTAATCGTCCCGCTCGGAAAGCATAACGTAGCGCTGTGCCGCCTCTTGATGTCCCGATGCGGCTGCTTTTCTGTAATAGGTAAGCGCCTCGCGCTTGTTTTTGATATCGGTACCGGAGCCTTCCTCACAGCATAGTCCATAGCTGTATGCGGCGTTTACGTTACCCCTGTCTGCGGAAAGCTTTAGCCATTTTACCGCTTCCTTGTCGTTTTCCTGAATGCCCACACCGTGGCGCAGACACCAACCGTAGCTATAGCAGGCATCGTTGTTTCCAAGCTCTGCTGAGATCTTGTAGCATCGAACCGCCGCAACCGAATTCTTGTTGACGCTTCCGGCGCCTCCGAACATAGCATCTCCCAGCTTGTTCATCGCGTTTGCCAAGGTGCTCCGATCGGGAAGTGTGTCTCCGTTTGCAAAGCAAGCGTCCTCGCGTGAGAAGGAGCTTTCGTAGTAATCCTTCAATTCACCGCCGTGCACGTAGATCTTGGAAACCTCGGTTTGCGCAGGCTCATTGCCGAGCGATGCCGCCAATCCGATATATTCAAAGGCCTGCATATAGTCGTTTGAAGAAGCGTTTTCGCGTCTGGCTAACAGCATACCCAAACGGTATTGCGCTTCGATCTTTGCTTCCATAGCAAGCTGGACCGCTTCTGAAAAACGATTGGGAAAATCGTACAGGGAGGGACGGGAATCAACCTCCTTGGTAATGGTTTTTGCATACCAATGACGGGCATCCTCTTTGTTTTTCGGAACACCCTTACCTTCATCTGCAAAATAGCCCATCATCTGCATAGCGGGAAGAAATTCCTTTCGGGCAGCACGGAGGATGTATGCTCTTGCCGCGGCATATTCCGCGCGCACACCCACACCTGACAAGATCGCACAGCCGGTAAGATACATTGCCTCGGGATCACCGTATTCCGCCGCTTTTTTGTAAAGCTCTAAAGCCTTTTCGTGATCGGCCTCAATGCCGAGTCCGTATTGATAGCACCGTGCCAATGCCAGCATAGAGGGCAGGATACGCTCGCTGTCCTCGTATTCGTAAGAGGCGGCTAAAGAAAAGCATTCTGCGGCGGCGGAATCGTTTTCCTCGGTTCCCACGCCGTAAAACAAGCATTCACCCTTCATATACATCGCGGCCTTTGAGCCGAGCTCAGCACCCTTGCAGAACCAAGAAAAAGCCTCGGCATCGTTCTTTTTGGTGCCCATACCCTTCAGATTGCAAAGACCGATCCTGAAGGCGGCCTTGGCGTTGTTTTGTCCGACCTGATATGCGATCAGATAGCGATTGTACGCGCTTTCTCTGTTGCGGACAGTGCCTTTTCCCTCGAAATAGCAATTGCCTACCTCGTATTCAGCGTCGGATATGCCTGCCTCGGCGGCGGCTGAGAACATTTTGTATGCGGTGGCGAGATCCTTTTTGGTGCCTCGTCCGATTTTGCTCATCATACCCGCCTCATACATCGCGACGGCGTGCCCCGTCTTGGCGGCTTTTTCGTAATATTTAAAGGCTTCTGCGAAATTCTGCTCTGTGCCGATACCCTTGTCGTAGCAGAGGGCAAGCCTGTAAAGAGCTATGGAGTTGTTTGTCTTGGCAGCGTTCTGATAGTGCTCGAATGCCTTCGGGCGGTCTCGCTCACAGCCGTCTCCGACCTCTCGGCACATACCCAGGCGGCATTCTGCATTTGCGTTTCCAAGCTCAGCTGCCCGCTCATAAAGCGCGATCGCCCGTTCTTTGTCCTGTGCCACTCCGTGACCGTAGAAATAACAGCCTCCAAGATTGTTGATCGCGGTGCTGCAATCGTTTTCTGCGGCAAGCGTGTAAAGCCCCACCGCCATTTCATAGTTGATCTGACAGCCGATTCCAAACTCGCGGCATATACCTAACGCGCAGATGCAGTCTGTATTGCCAAGCTTGGCGCCCTCCAGAAAGCAATCTACTGCAAGATCCTCGTTTTTATCACAGCCTGTTCCGTGGTTATAACACAGCCCAAGCTTATAATATCCTTCGCCGTCTTCAAGCTTCGCCGCTCCGCTGAAGCACTCGTAAGCCAAGGCGGGATTGTAAAAGGCGCTCCGTTCGTTGCTGTAAAGATCACCGAGATGGAGCCAGGAAAGAGCACAACCGTCCTCGGCGGATTTTTTCAAGAGCATCAATCCGTTTTCAAGATCAATGTCTCCGGATTCCATTAAAGTGATCGTATTATGATAAAGGCTTTCTCCCCTCAAGGCGATCTCGGGAGAGTCAGCGCCCTCTTGAATTGGCTCGGAGGTATCCAAGCTGTTCAGATCGAGCGAAACCGATTCGATATCTGCGCCGGCTTTCTGCTCTGTGGTTTGGATATCCTCAAGCTCTCTGTTTTTGTCCGTTATGCCCATCGTGAGACCTCCTTCCTTGATTGCTTCGATTATTTGAATGCGTTATGCTTTTGCCACGAAATATGTACCTACGTGCTTTCCGTCTAAAAGCTCGTAAAGGATCTCGGGATCGTGACCGTTCATAATAAACATCGGGATGCCGTTATCGGTGACCATTTTGGCGGCTGTCAGCTTGGCTTCCATGCCTCCCGTGCCACGGTCTGTGCCTGCACCTCCCGCAAAGCTGAGAATGGCATCGATGTCCTCAACCTTTTCAACGAATTTTGCGTCGGGATTCTTTCGGGGATCGCTGTCATACAGACCGTCGATGTCCGAAAGATTGATCAGAATATCCGCGCGGCAAAGATTGGCAACGTGAGCGGAAAGAATATCGTTTCCTCCAAATTGAGTAAGCTCATCGGTGGATACTGCGTCGTTTTCGTTGACGATCGGAATACATCCCATTTCAAGCAAGGTGTTGAAGGTGTTTTCGGCGGCTGTGCGACGAATGGGATTGTCTACCACGTCGCGCGTCATCAGAATCTGCGCGACCTTGTGGCCATAGTCCGAGAAAAATCTGTCGTAAAGCTTCATCAGCTCGCTCTGTCCGATAGAGGCCATTGCTTGCTTTTCTTCAAGCGAACAGGGCCTGCGACCGAGAGCGACCTTGGCGATGCCTGCGCTCACCGCACCCGAGGATACGAGAATGATCTGTTTGCCGGTGTTTTTAAGGTCGGAAAGCGTCTTTGCAAGTGCTTCGATCCTGCGAAGATTCAACTGTCCTGTTGCATGCGAGAGAGTGGAGGAGCCTACCTTGACTACCACTCTGTGACAGTTTTGAAAGAAACTCATAAAAAAATCTCACTTTCAGAAAAAAATTTTGCAAAAACTCTTTAAATATTTATAATTTTGTATTATAATAGTAAAAAAGGGGTATTTGCTACTGTTATATTCTAATTATACAACAGTTTCTTCTCTTTTTCAAGTACATTTTAAAAACAAAAGAATTTTATTATATATGCCGGAGGAATTAATATGAAGAAAAAGTACACACTTTCGATAGCCGACATGGAGATCAACGTAGTTACCGACGAGCCTCAGGAATCCGTAGAGTACATAGTGGGCATTCTTGACAGAAAGATGAGAGAGATCGCGCTGAAGAGCAAGAGATGCACCAAGAACGAGGCGGCTCTTTTGTGCGCGCTTGACTTTTGTGCAGACAAAATAAAATCGAAGGAACAGATAGAGGAGCTTGAGGATGAGCTGGAAAGCGTTTCCGAAAAGCTGAAGAATATAACGGAGAAGCTGGAGCTTGTCCAGCAGAATGCCGAAAGAGTAGAGCGTGAAAAAGCGAGACTTGAGGTGGAAAACGGAAAGCTTCGCGCAGTGCTTGACGAGGCAAGAGCAGGCAAAAAGGTTTCCGCCGAGGATATCGCCGTTGCGGGAGCTACGGAGAGCGACGTTGCTACACCTGTAGGTGACATATATGCCGCTACTGCCGAGGAGGCAAATGCAGATGCAAAGGAAGAGATCGCGGAGGATAGACCCGCACCCGCACAGAAGAAAAAGAACACGGGAAAAAATCGCGTTGGCTCAATGTTCGATCTTTTGACCTTCAGCGATATCTAATTTTTAAAAGAAAGAATTCAGATACATGAAAAATATGAAATTGCCTGAGCTTTTAAGCCCGGCGGGATCTCCCGAAGCCTTTCAAGCGGCAATAGACGGAGGCGCCGACGCAATATATGTGGGAGGCGCCTCCTTTAATGCACGCATCAACGCGAAAAACTTTTCGGAGGATGATCTGCGTGAAGCCGTGAGGCTGGCGCACCTGTATGGGGTCAAGGTCTATCAGACCGTCAATATTATGGTTTACGGCAGAGAACTGAAGGAGCTTCTGAAGGCTGCCGAGAATTCGGCATACGCGGGAGTGGATGCGTTTATTGTGTCGGACCTTGGCGCGGCGGAGCTTTTGCACCGTCATCTGCCCGATATGCCGCTCCATGCCAGCACACAGATGAGTGTTCACAATTCCGATGGAGCAAGACTTCTTGCGGAATACGGGTTTTCGAGAGTCGTTCCCGCAAGGGAGCTTTCAAAAAAAGATATTCAGACCCTTGTGGACGAAAATCCGCTTGAGGTCGAGATATTCATACACGGCGCGATGTGCGTCAGCCACTCGGGACAGTGCTTGTTTTCCTCTCTTGTAGGAGGCAGAAGCGGAAACCGAGGCCTTTGCGCACAGCCCTGCCGCTTGCCCTATGCCTTTACCGAGGGCAGGGTCGGAGACAAATACCCCCTGTCGTTGAAGGATATGTCGCTGGCGGGACACGTCAGAGAGATCATCGAGAGCGGAGTCTCGTCCTTGAAGATAGAGGGCAGAATGAAATCTCCCGAATACGTTCGCGGTGTTACGAGAATATGGCGCAGGCTGCTTGACGAAGGGCGTGACGCTACGGCAGATGAGATTGGTGAGCTTTCCGAGCTTTTTTCGCGCGGGGGATTTTCCGACGGATATTATACCGGCAACGTTGGCAGAAAAATGCTTGGAATCCGCAGCGAGGAGGATAAGCAAGCCTCGCGCGAGGTGGAAAAATTCCACAAGATCGGGCGCAAGGTGCCTGTCTCCATGAAGATCAGACTTGCCGTGGGTGAGCCCTGCAGGCTGACCGTTACTTGTAAGGAGAAAAGCGTTACCGTTGAGGGTGAGGTACCGCAGGCGGCGATCAATGCACCGCTGGATGAAGGCGCTGTCAGAAAGTGTATGGCAAAGCTGGGGGATTCCTGCTTTACCCTCGAAAATATAGAGATCGATCTCGGTGAGAGACTGATGATGCCTGTGTCGCAGTTGAACGCGTTGCGGAGAGAAGCGGTGAAGGCACTTGAGGACGAAATGGCGGCTGTAGCGCCGCAAAGGGTTGAAGAAGTAGAGACGTCAAAGCCCGAAGGCGCGCCGAAGCAACGCAACGTCGGCAGATTTTGCGCCAAGGAGCAGATAACCGACTCTGCAAAAGAATATTTCGATATTATACTGTTGCCGCTTGATCGGTTTGAACCGATAGCAGACGGATTTGTGATGCCGCCTGTGATATTTGATTCCGAAAAAGAGAGAGCTGTAGACCTGATTCGGAAAGCTGTGGCAGATGGGGCGAAATATGCGGTAGTCACCAACCTTGGACAGGTAGAAATGCTGAAAGCTCACGCGCCAAAGCTCGCGTGGATCGCTGATTTTCGTTTTAACGCGGGAAATAATGAAACCGTATGCTTCTTTGAGCGCCTTGGCTTTGAAAGCACGGTGGTATCCGCGGAGCTGACCCTGCCGCAGATCCGAGATCTGAACGGATCCAAAGCCGCGGTGATTTATGGCAGAATACCGCTTATGACCCTTGAAAAGTGCGTTACCAAAGAGCTTTACGGCGATAAGAAGGGCTGCGAAATCTGCTCTCGCGGTGAGGCGGAAATGAAGGACAGACGAGGCTTCGTTTTCCCCGTGATCCGTGAATTTCCGCATAGGAATATAGTGTTGAACAGCCTTCCGACCCAGATGTCGGACAGAGAGCAGGAGCTTGCCTCTGCGGGTGTTACCGACAGACATTTCCTTTTCACAGTCGAGTCTCCTTATGAGGTCGACCGTGTGATTGAGGATTATAAGCTTCACCGTGCGCCAGGCGGCAAGGTGAGAAGAATATAAACGTAAAAGCTACCCATGATTTTGGTCATAGGTAGCTTTTCGTTATTCCGTATATCCCAACAGCAGATTATGCTGGATCGCCATAGCATCCCAAGTCTCGCGGTCAACCTCTCCCGTGGGAGAGATCAGATTCCTTCGCTGAAAGTCGCGAACGTATGCCTCGGTCAGATCGTCAAAGGTGCCGGAGGCCTTGTAATCGGGAAAATGGTATAGCCTCTCAAGCTGCTCGAGAAGGTATTGGACCGTGTCGGTAAGAAATCCCGTATCGCCTTTTTTGATCGTGAAGCCTGCGGGGTATCTCGGAAAAAGGGCAAGTGATGCGGGAGGGGAGTTTTTCGCTACCGACTTGTCATATTCCGCTTTCAGAATTTCCCAGGTCGCTCGGTCAATAATTCCCGTAACGGGGAGGCCTTGTTGCCTCTGAAATGCCTGCACGGCAAGACGGGTCTGCTCCTCCCATATGCCGTCGATGGGAAGGTCCTCTATCTCCTCACTGTGAAAGGAAAGATGACGAAGATATCTTTGCGCGTTTTCTATCGCGTCTCGCTCTATGTTATTCGTAGCCATTTGTGACCTGCCTTTCCTTATTTATCCGCCAATGTTGAAGCCGGGAAACTGTCCCTCACCCAAGCGGGAGCCGTTGTAAAGATCGCTGTACAGGCCTGTGATGGCATTCCACACCACGGGACCCACTACACCCGTGGCGGGGAAACCGTAAAGATTTTGAAAAGCGACTACTGCCTCCTGCGTTCGCGTGCCGAAGTATCCCGTGGGGTTGACCGCGGGGATCTCGGGAATATAACCCGAAATGAAATTCAGATATTCCTGCAGAAGTCTCACCGCCTCTGCCTCCACGCCGATCCGCAAAAAGACACCGGGGAAGGGCACCGTGTTTCCCTCCACGTACTGCAAGGGAATGGTGGAAACGATGCCGATGTATGCGTTGTAGATACGTCTCCAGGTCTCAGCTCCGACGATCCCGTCGGGTGTGAGACCAAAAGTATTTTGCACGGCGATAACGGCATCTCTTGTGGATGCGCCAAAGTCGCCGTCGATGGCAACGCGGGGGATCGAGGTGTAGAAATCAGACAGATAGCTTAAATAATATTGAAGAGTGCTTACGCCGAGATTGGAATCGCCCTCCTGCAAGGTGCCGGGGAATTGCTTTGTGACCTCGGACAGCTGTAAGCCCTCGGAATTGAGATCGTTAAGTCGCTTGACGCTGTTGTATATTTGTTGAATGGTGTACCAGGTGCCTTGACCGATAATGCCGTCGGGTGTCAAGCCAAAGGCGGATTGAAAGGCCTTGACGGCTTCCTCGGTGTCATAGGAAAAGACCCCGAAGGGAGGGTTGATCTTCGGAATGGCGGGATAGTTGTCGGAAATGCGGTTCAGACGGATCTGAACCGAGCGCACGTCATCCCCCGTGCTACCAAGCTGTAAGGGATAGAGCGGCAGGCTTGCCGTCAGTCCCATTACGGGCGCGTCGGTGATGATGTCGATGTTGTTTCCGTAATAGTAGGTCAGAATTTCGTAGGGGGAATAGCCTTGATTTGCCAGATCAACGCTTCCCCATTGAGACAGCCCGTTGCAGACCACCTCAATGCCGTCGCAGTATTGCGCGTATAAAGGCTCCACAAATCCTTGTCGGCTTATGTAGCTGGTAAAGAGCTCGCGGGCGATATTCTGTACGTTGTCGAACAGATCTCTGCCGTTGACGAAGGATTGGTCGATGGCAATGCTGTTGGTGATGTCAAAATCGTATCCGCGGGAGCGGTAGTATTCGGTGTAGATGCGGTTGAGCGCAAAGGATATCTGCGCGTACATATTGGCACGGATCGCACTCTCAGGCCAGGTGGGATAGATCTCGCTGGATGCCACGTTCGCAACGTAATCCACAAAGGGAACGGTGACGTTGGGAGCGTTGGAGTCGGGAGATCCTAAATGGACCGTGATGAATTCGGGTATGTATGGTAGGTTTGGCATAGCTTTCTCCGATCGTTTGTGGTATTATAGTATCGGTCAACCGTCGCGCTCGTCGGAGCCTGATTCCAGAGCGGAGTTTTCGGTCTCGAAAAAGATCTCGGCGCGGGGATCGAAGTTGTCGGTCTGCCCGTTGTCGGGGAGCGGGATCATGTCCGCGTTTTGTATGGCTGTGATGCCTTCGAAAACGGGAACGTTGATATATTCCTGTCTGTGGTAGCCGTCTTTGGTGACGGTGATGCCGTAGGTCTCGTAGCTCTTGCCGTTTCCGGGTGACATAGACAGCGCGCGAGGCGGCGCGGGGAGTGCGAATCTGTCGGTCAATCCCGATGCTCCCGTGGTGTAGACCGCGATCACGTCACCGCGTCCGCTTTCGAATTCGGGATCGTAATTGTGAACGGTGACGATTGCGTTTTCAAGGGGGATCGCACCCCGCGCCGTGGTTACGCGGACGATCATATATCCGTAGCCGCTTGCTTGCTCAACGCTTGTTCCGTTTGTATCCATCTATCTTTATCCTCCAATCTTGAAGTCGTTTTGCGCTCTGCTATTATGATATGTTGGCTTTTGCGTAAAGGTGCGTCTTTTGTGCATTCCGGCTCGTTTTGCAATTTGGTTTGAGCTTTAAGATGTGTTATGGCTCTTGACATTCTCACTGTTTAATTATAAAATAATTATTATCATAAAGCTTTTTGGGGGAAATATGACAAACATTATTTATCACGATATCAGAAAAGCGCCTTTTGAAATATTTGGCCTTTACAATCCCTCGGAGGAGGGCATTTTCCGCCGCATTCCCGAGGATGTGGCAAAGGCGACCGGTGCCGACGTTTTGAGATTGCATACCTATACCAGCGGCGGCAGAATACGATTCAGAACCGATTCCGAAAAGGTCGTACTGAAAATAAAAGGAAATTACTATGGTACTTGGCACACCACGCCTATGATGAGGCACGGTGCAGACCTCTATATAGACAGGCCGCGGGGCTCGATTTTTGTCGGCGCGATCAAGCCTAACGGAGAGCTTGCCACAACGGCGGAGATCAATATGCCTGCGGGAGAGCATGACGTCACCGTGTTTTTGCCTCTTTTTGGCGAGGTTTCGGAGTTTGAGATAGGACTTTGTGAGGGAGCTTCGCTCGTTTCTCACACGCCTTATAAGCATGATCTGCCCGTGGTGTTCTACGGCTCGTCTATCACGCAGGGTGCCTGCGCTTCCCGTCCCGGAAGAGCTTATCAGGCGATGATCTCAAGAAAATACGATCTGAATTATATCGGTCTTGGATTTTCGGGTGCCTGCCGTGCCGAAAAGGCAATTGCAGAGTATATGGCAACACTTGATATGTCGGCTTTTGTGTCGGACTATGACCACAATGCACCCACCCACGAGCACCTTGCCGCGACCCATCACGCGCTCTATTTGACGATCCGTGAAAAGCATCCCGATATCCCTTATTTTATGGTCACGCGCCCCGATTTCCATTTTAATCAGGATTGCATCGGACGAAGGGATATTATTATGAAGAGCTATCTTGACGCAAGAGCGGCGGGGGATAAGAACGTGTATTTTATTGACGGCTCAGCGTTTTTCAACGGACAGATCGTTTCGGATCTGACGCTTGACAATACGCACCCCAACGACGAGGGCTTCAGACGAATGGCGGATTATATCGGTGACATTATGGCAAAGGTTATGAATCTTTGAGCAGATTTCGGTATTGGGCGCGAAAAACTTTGTGAAATCACAAAAACTTTCAAAAAACTATTGACAAACGCAAAAAATAGTGATATAATAACTCTACTTGTGAAATCGCTGCCAACTAACAGCGAAATAATTTTGTGAGGTATAAAAAAATGAAAGAAGCTATTCAGCCCAAGTACGAAGAGTGCGTAATCAGATGCGCATGCGGCGAAACCGTTGTTACCAAGTCCACAAAGGGCTCTGAGATCAGAGTCGAAGTTTGCTCCAAGTGTCACCCCTTCTTTACCGGTAAGCAGAAGTTTGTTGACGCTGGTGGACGTGTTGATAAGTTCAAGAAGAGACTCGAGAACTTCAACAAGTAATATTGTTTCTTTTCCGCATATGTGGGCGTGCTTTGTCTGCCCCGCATTATAAAAGATTGCGCGTGTACGAGAGTACCTGCGCAATTTTTTTGCTTCAATATATGAATAATTATTTCGGGAGGCAATCAAAATTATGGAAGAGTTTGTTTTTTATAACGTAAAGGAAGCCCCTTTTTCGATCCACGGATTATATGAGCCCACAGTTGAGGGTCAGTTTCAGCGTATGCCGCAGTCTGTTGCCAAATTCGGTAACGGTTGGCTGCCGAGCCTTGCGTTCAACACTGCGGGCGGCAGAGTCAGATTCAAGACAAATAGCGGTAGAATGATCTTGCGCGTACTGACCAAGCACAAGGACCAGATGTTCCATGCCACACCCTTGATGGAGGCAGGATTTGACGTCTATATTGACAAAGCCCGCGGAGCACAGTTTGCAGGCGCTACCAAGCCCGAATTCCAGCTTCGCGAGGAGGGCTATGACGCTACGTTCTGGTTTCCTGTCGGTGTTGACAAGGAGATCACCGTGAATTTCCCGCTTTACGGCGACGTGCACGATCTGCAGATCGGTCTTGAAAACGGCTCCTCGCTGGAGGCGCACACCCCGTACAAGCACGAAAAGCCTATTGTATATTACGGCTCGTCGATCACACAGGGCGGATGCGCCTCAAGACCCGGCAAGAGCTATCAGGCGATCATCTCGAGAAAGTACGATTGTGATTATATCAATCTCGGCTTTTCGGGCAGCGCAAGAGCGGAGGACGAGGTGATCGATTATCTTGCAAGCCTTGATATGTCGGCTTTCGTCTCGGATTACGACCATAACGCGCCGAATCCCGAGCACTTGAAGAATACCCATCATAAAATGTATGAAAAGATTCGCGAGAAGCATCCTGACATCCCCTATTTTATGGTGAGTAAGCCCGATTTCAAGTATACCGCGGATGATATCGAACGTCGCTGTATCATTATGGAGAGCTATCTTGAAGCCTATCGCAAGGGCGACAAAAACGTGTATTTTATCGATGGCTCGGCATTCTTCAACGGCGTGGATATGGGGGATTATACCATCGATGGCTGTCATCCTACCGACGACGGCTTCGTCAGAATGGCAGACTATATCGGTGACGTGCTCGCAAAGGTAATGGAGCTCTGATGCGTTGGAGACAAGCGTAAACAAAATCAGATTGCCTTACAGAAAGGATAGCCTGTGAATATTAAAGAAAATGAAATGAGATCCAAGGCGGTGCTTGTCGGCATTGTAACCGATAAAGCCGATGCCGAGGAGGTTGAAAAGTCAATATATGAGCTTGGCCAGCTGCTTGATACCGCAGGTGGAGAGGTCTTTGCTACGGTGGTGCAGAACAAGAGCACGCCCGACCCCCGAACCCTGATCGGAAAGGGAAAGGTGCAGGAGATCAGCGAGCTTTGCGCAAATAACGGCGTGAAGCTGGTTATCTTCGACGAGGAGCTCTCGCCCGCACAGATCCGAAATCTTGAGGACGACATCGGCAACGAGGTCAGCGTGATCGACCGTTCGATGCTGATCCTTGATATCTTCGCGCTCCACGCGGTAAGTGGCGAGGGTAAGCTGCAGGTTGAGCTGGCACAGCTGAAGTACAGCGCTCCCCGTCTGATCGGAAAGGGAACCGAGCTCTCCCGTCTTGGAGGCGGAATCGGTACCCGAGGCCCCGGTGAGTCCAAGCTGGAAAGCGACCGCCGACACATCAAGAGAAGAATCGTTGCCCTTGAGGAGGAGCTTGAAAAGCTTTCCAATACAAGGAAAACCATGCGAGCGCAGAGAGACAGAAGCGGAATGAAAAAGGTTGCCATTGTGGGATATACCAACGCGGGAAAATCCACCCTGCTCAATTATCTCACCGATGCGGGAATCCTTGCAGAGGATAAGCTCTTTGCAACTCTTGACCCTACCACGAGAAAGTTCACTCTGCCCGGTGGCGAGACTGTACTGCTTACCGACACCGTCGGATTTATTAAAAAGCTGCCCCACCATTTGGTTAACGCCTTCCGTTCCACTCTGGACGAGGCGGTCTATTCCGATATCATTATGATCGTGATCGACGCAAGCGATCCCGAGTATCTTTCACAGCTTGAATGCACCGAGCAGACCCTCGAGGAGCTTGGTGCAGGAGATAAGCCGATCCTTTACGTCTTCAATAAGTGCGATAAGGGAACCTATGACGATCCTGTTATCGATCGCACAAAAGAGAGACAGCAGGTGGTGCATATCTCTGCGAAAACAGGTCAGGGATGCGATCAGCTTGCCGAAATGCTTCAGAATATCGTCAACGGAGGAAAATGCTCGGTGGTGTTTAAAATACCTAATGCCGAGCAGGGAGCTATGAATATTCTTTACCGTGAGGCAACCATCGAGGACGTGGATTACGGCGCGGAATGCGTCACCGTCAAGGCGGTGGTGGATGCCAAGGTAAGAGGAATGCTCAGAAAGTATGATACTATGCTTCCCGAGGTTGAGGAAGATTATTGAGTGCGATGAAGAATTGACAAATTGAAGCTGAATGGAGAAATGAGGATTAGCCTTATCGTAGGGCGGGGGCTTGCTCCCGCCGTTACGTCGGTTTAAATCGTTCTCTTGCGGCGGGAGCAAGCCCCCGCCCTACGTTTTCGCCATCGCAAGTCTTACCGGCAAATTAAAATTTGAAAATGAAACAACGAAGGTACAGTTATGATAGAAACACCCGAGCTTTACACGACCCTTCAGGGCGAGGGAAGCGACGAATTTGAAGAAAAACGCTCGATCTTCATTGGCCACGCAAAGCACGTCACAAATGAGGACGAGGCGATGGAGTTTATCAAAGCCAAGAAAAAGGAATATTCAGACGCTACCCATAATTGCTGGGCATATCTCCTCAATGGCGGTATTGTGGCGCGATATTCCGACGACGGTGAGCCTCAGGGAACCGCGGGAGTGCCTATGCTTGAAGCTATCCGTAAAAGCGGAGTCTGCGACTGCGTTGTCGTTGTTACCCGCTATTTCGGCGGCATTTTGCTTGGCGCGGGCGGTCTTGTGAGAGCCTATTCTCACGGAACGACCGTGGCGCTTAACGCGGCGAAGATCGTTACTTACGAAAAATACACCGAGTTGAAGCTTGATTGCTCCTATTCCGACTATCAGAAATATTCGGTCATATTGCCTACCTTTGGCGCCATCATTGACGACACCGATTTTTCGGATAAGGTAGTTATCCGCTTTGCGGTCAAGGAAACGGTTGTGGAGAAGCTGACCATGAAGATCACCGAGATGTCGGGTGGCAGAGATAAGCCGGAAAAATTGGGAGAGAGGTTTGATTACAATGGCTAAATTGTTCGATACTCATGCTCACTATTTCGCAGAAAAATTTAACGAGATAGAAGGCGGCGCCGAGGCGATTTTGTCCTCCGAGGAGTTCAAAGAGAAGGTTGGTAAGGTCATTTGTGTTGGCTCCGACCCTATAAATTCAAGAATATCTGTCGATCTCGCAAAAAAATATGATTTTATGTATGCCGCCGTGGGAATTCATCCCGAGGACGCGCAAAATATGTGCAAAAAGACCCCCGACGAGGAGATCTTTGATTGCGTTGAGTCGCTTATAGCCGATGAAAGCGAGCGAAAAGAGAATAAGATCGTGGCGATTGGCGAGATCGGCTTCGATTATTATTGGCAGCCTGTGGATAAGCCTCTGCAGTACGAATATTTTTCAAAGCAGATGGAATTGGCGAGAAAATACAATATGCCCGTCATCGTCCATAACCGCGACGCTCACGCGGATACGTTCGATATGATCTGCCGTTATCCCGACGTAGTCGGCGTGCTTCATAGCTGCTCTATGAGCGCCGAGATGGTCAAGGAGATCGTCAAGCGCGACTGGTATATCTCGTTTTCGGGTACGGTTACCTTTAAGAACGCTGAAAGAGTCCGCGAGGCTTGCCGCGCGGTGCCGCTTGACAGACTTCTTATCGAGACCGACGCGCCCTATCTCGCCCCCGTGCCTTACAGAGGTAAGATCAATCATTCGATATTGATGCGGGAGACCTGTGCTGTAGTAGCTCAGGTGCATAGAATTGGTGCCGACGAGATGGCGGAGATCACCTATAAGAATGCTTGCAGACTTTTTGATATTCATTAAATTAAGGCAGACTATACGCATTTTTGTATAGTCTGCCTGTTTTAGTTGTGATATGCTTTGACGTATTGCTTCGGAGTCATATTAAATCGCTTTTTGAAGCAGCGTATCATACTGCTCGTATCTCCAAATCCGCATTCTTCGGCGGTGAGCTGTTCGGTATACCCCGATTGTAAAAGCTTATTTGCTTCTTTTATTCGCAGATCGGTGAGGTATTCGTTTATAGTGGAGCCGGTATATTTTTTGAATGCCGTCATAAGAGTTGTGCGCCCTATCCCCAAATGCCATGCAAGCGTTTCGGCAACGATCTTTTCGCTGTAATGCTCATGAAGGTAGCTTAAAGCCCCCGAGACAAATTCCGGCAATTCATTTGCGCATTCCTCGCCGTTTCCTGCGGTCTCCGCTGCTATAGATAAAAATAAGAGCAGTCGCAATCTTCGACGTATCGGATCGGAATCATTTTTTATTTTCTCTGCAAGATCACCGAGCTTGGTTGCGTTTTCTTTTGTAAGAATCAGAACTCTGCCGCCTTTGCTGAAGATGCCGAGAAGGGGTTTCCACTCCGACGGTATTGTTGAAAAATAGTCGCTTGAAAAGAGCATATTTACCCTCGAATACAGTTTGTCCGGTTCGCATAGTATCAAATGAGGAGTCATAGGTCTTGTTAAAACAAGACGGCACCCCTCACCCGATTGCATTTTGTCGGGAAATAATACCTTAACGTTTCCGGAAAATATCAAACTTATCTCATAATAGCTGTGCATATGGTAATCGGACATTTGCGAACGGTATCCTTCATAAGAATCGGTGTAAAAATCCTTCCAGCTTACTCCGTAGCCGTAATTTTTCAGGTCGGCAGACATATTTTATCCTCCGTTGGTGATTTTCTGTATTGTATCATATATTTGAATGATTTTCAATGTTTTTGTGTAATTTTTTTTAAAAACAAAATCTTGATTGAACCATTTGCCAATAATTTGAACGATAAAATATTGAAATGATTCATTTTTTATTGTATAATAAAAACGCAGTAACAAATTTCGGGGAGGAATTTTATGAAAAGACTGTTTACCGAACACAAAAAACGAAAAACGATGAGCCTTGACGGTGCGTGGAATTTTTTGACCGATCCCCATGGCATCGGAGACGAAAACGGATATAAAAACGGTCTGCCTGAGGGCGAGACCGTGATAGTTCCTTCTGTATGGAACACCGAAAGCGGTCTTCTTGAGTACGAGGGCGTTGCTTGGTACGAAAAGAAATTTTATACCGATGGCGGTTGCCTGCGCTTCCATTTCGGCGCGGTGATGACCGAGTGCTCTGTCTTTCTTGACGGCATTCTTTTGGGAGAGCATTACGGCGGCTTTTGCGAGTTTGATTTTATCGTGCCCGATGTAGAGAGGGGAGAGCATAGGCTGACTGTTAAGGTTGACAATCGCTTTGATGAGCATTCGATTCCTCAAAAGGCGGTGGATTGGTATCATTATGGCGGCATCACCCGCTCGGTGACAGTCGAGACCCTTGAGGGCATCTGCGTTCTCAATCACCGGTTCAGATACGAGCTGTCGGACGATTTGAAAAGTGCGGAATGTGTTCCTACCGTTGTGTTTTACAATGCAAATTCCTGCGAAGCAGAGACTACAGTTGCCTTGACGCTTGACGGCAAAGAGGTTGTATTTGATACCGTAACAGTTCCCACAAGGGAGTATATGACGGTGCAACTGCCACCCTTTACCGTTAATGACATCCGCCTTTGGGATGAGGGCAAGGGTGAGCTTTACAACGTGGAATACACGACCGATACCGACGATCTTTGCGACCGCGTAGGCTTCCGAAAGATCGAGGTCAAGGATGGAAAGCTCCTGCTTAACTGCAGAGCTATCGAGATCCGCGGTGTGAACCGTCACCACGATCACCCCGATTTCGGTATGGCGTTCCCGCCCGCGAGAATGAAGCACGATATCGACCTTATTGAAGACCTGGGCTGCAATGCGATCCGCGGATCTCATTATCCCAACTCAAGGGATTTCGTGGATATGCTTGACGAGCGAGGCTTGCTTTTCTGGAGCGAGATCCCGATCTGGGGCGGCGGATTTTCGCAAGCGGCACTTGGTGATGAAATTGTGGTCAAGCGCGGGCTTGCGATGCACCGCGAGATGGTAGATCAGTATTATAATCACCCCTCGATCATTATTTGGGGTCTGCATAACGAGATCAAGAGCGCTACAGAGGAAGCCTACGCGATGTCCAAGACCTATTATGAATATTTGAAGGCTGCGGGCGGCAACCGTGCCGTGGTCTATGCCTCCGACAGACCTCTGACGGATATATGCCTTGAATTTTGCGATATGATCTGCATCAACCAATATTGCGGCTGGTATACGGGCGGTCTTGACGCTTGGGAGCCCTTCCTTGACAAATTCTGCGAAAGAAGAAAAGCCTTGGGCTTGGAAGATAAGCCGATCATTATGAGTGAATTTGGTGCGGGAGCGATTTATGGCTTTCACGATGCCGAAATGCCGATCTGGAGCGAGGAATATCAGGCGAAGCTGCTTGATTTCTGCCTGAATTTGTTCCATGATCACCCCGCCATTATCGGAAGCTTTATCTGGCAGTTCTGCGATATGCGTACCGCAAAGGAAATGGGAATGTCACGCGGCAGAGGCTTTAATAATAAGGGAATTGTGAACGAGTACCGCCGTCCTAAAGCGGCTTATTATGCGGTGCAGAAATGCTATCGCAAATTTAAAAACGAATGAATAATGAGAGCCGCCTCAAAAGAGGTGGCTCTCATTGCTTTATAATTTTATCGGACAGTACAGGAGAACTTCTTCACTCCATCATTCAACTTAAAATCTATCATATAGCAAAGCTTATTGGGGTTCGGTGAGGTAGGCTCGCTTGATATCTGACAGGTGCAGACCGTGGGATCATAGGTGACCGTGGTGCTTCCGAGTATGATTTTGCCGTCTTCGGCGATCTGCGGTTCAATGCGCGAGGTCAATCTTTCCACGATGGAGTGCTCTCCCGCAAATTCGTACTCATCGGTCAAAGTTACGCTGTCGCTTGTAAATGCAAAGCTGCGGTCGATCCGCATAACGTCGCTCTTGCCGTATGCCGCGGCGATGTTCATCGAAAAGATTCCGTCCTTGTATTGTACGTCCGTAGCCCTTGCGTCTCTTCCCAAAATCTGCAATTCTCCGTCGACGATAGGAACGCTGTGGCTTCGTGAGGAGTTTTCGATGATGGTATATCGGGTCGCGGCGGCAAAATATTGCCTTGTGTAAAGTCCCGCGCCGAGGTCGGTGATCGCTTGCTGTCCGTCCTTGGCGAAGATGAATGCGCCAACGTCGTTATGGTTATGAGGCTCTGCGTTACAGCCTCCCTTTGCGGCAAAGCCGTAATTGGCATTTCGTTTGATCAGCCACTGCGATACTTCGGCATAGTATTCCGCATCGGAATCTATGGGGGTGGGATTATTGTAATAGTCCTCATTCAGCCAGGTAAAGCTGCGCAGATACAAGCAGAAGCGCGCACAGCTGTCGGGATTTTTGTCGGAGGAATAGCAAGGATCGTATACGTTAACGAGGGTGGGGTACTGATCCTTCAGATAATGGATAATACCCGTATGATAAGAGAAGGTGCCGCCTCCGTCAGCAAAGCTGATGGAGATCTTTTCGTTCAGCATAGAGTTCTGAATGAATTGAGCGACCTTGCTTACCTTTTCAAGCTTGAAATAGTCGACCTTGCCCTCTGTGAATTTGCGCACCATATCGGCGTAGACCGTGAAAAAGCCGAAGCCGTAATACCAATATCCACAGCCCTCAAGACAGATTCCGTCATCCAAAAAGCCCGACAGATATCTGTTCATCGATGCGTTGAAGCGTGTAAGCAAGCTTTCGTCAACCAGCTCGGGGCGCATCAGCATCATTGTGCAGGCAATAGAGCCCATACAAACCGCCGTCCAATTTGCCGTCCCGTTTTCCCAACCGCCGTAATTATCTACTGCGGTGAAGGGGGTAACTATCCTGCGGTCGATCTCAGCACGGATCCTGTTTCGAATCAGCGGATCAAGCCTGTCACCGAGCAAGTGATACGTTTCCGACAGCGCAAAGCCCGTTTCGCAGGCAAAAAGGTCCAGCATGGTCTCGTTTATAGGTTCCAATTTGCCTTGGTGCGCCGGAAGACACCACGAGTATTCGTTGCACACGGCAAAGATCACGTCGTTAAGATAGGTCAGATATTGCTCATCCTCGGGATAGACCAAGGATAGGATCGCGGAGCATTCAAGCGCGCGGCGACGGGAAAAATAGTTTCTTTCATATGCTTTTCTGTCGCCCGTGATCCAATATTGCTTGTAGTCGCTGTATCTTAAAGCGGGAATAAGATCTTTGTTGCAGTCGTTTTTCCACATTTCTGCAAGTGCCTTGCGGTGTTGCTCAAAGCAAGGCTTTTCTCTGACTTCATTCCAAAAATCCGGATTCGTAGCCTTTCCCAAAAGATGATTCATAATCTGCCTCCTGTCACTAAAAAGGTTCTTTGAATGAGCTTTCATCATAGCGGAGGATGCGGCGCGCAGCCGCCCCTTTGGGTTCATTTTACCACGCGGTGTTTTCTTTGTCAATGATTTTGGGTCAAAAAAACGCTTTCTCTTGTTAAAGGGCTGAAATATATGGTGCAAAATGCCCGAAATTGTGATAAATGTACAAAATAAGCCTTGCAACTTCTACAAATCGGACATATAAAAGTTTGACGGAAATTCTTGAAAACATTACGAAAATATTGTATAATAAATAGTGTGAATGTTTATTTGTTCGACTACGAATGAATTTCAATACAGCAATATTTATGAAAGGACCCACATATAGGGTGGGTAAAGGACCACTACCATGGCTCAGTACAACACAAAACAGATCAGAAATATCGCTCTCGCAGGACACGGCGGTTCGGGTAAGACCTCTCTTGCAGAGGCTATGCTTTTTGTAAGCGGCGGCACAGACCGTCTCGGCAACGTGCCTGACGGTAATACAGTGTTTGACTACGATCAGGAAGAGCAGACAAGAAAGTTCTCTCTCTCCGCTTCTATGGCGCCTATTTTCTGGAAGGACGTTAAGATCAACGTGATCGACACTCCCGGTTACCTCGACTTTGAGGGTGAAGTTAACCAGGCTGCAAGAGTTGCAGACAGTATGGTGATCTGCGTTGACGGTAAGGCAGGCATGGAGGTTGGTGCCGAGCTCGCATGGGAAAAGGCAGAGCAGGCAGGCATTCCTAAGGCTTTCTTCATCAATAAGTGCGATAACTACGATGCACACTTTAACGCAACCTTCGATCAGCTTCGCGAAAGATTCGGTAAGTCTCTTTGCCCTGTATTTATCCCCGTAGGTAAGAACGGTAAGGACATTACTATGATCGACCTTCTCGATATGCAGTCCTACGTATACGATGACAGCGGTAAGAGATTCCCCACAGATACCACTCCCGAGCTTGAGGCAGCTGCTGAGAGATATAAGGAGGTTCTTTGGGAGGCTGTTGCAGGTACCGATGAGGAGCTTATGATGAAGTTCTTTGACGGTGAGCCCTTCACTAAGGAAGAATGTGTGAACGGTCTTCATCAGGGTATTATCGACGGTTCCATCACTCCCGTATACTGTGGCGCGGCTACAAGACTTTGGGGCGTTATCGCAATGATGGATTCCATCGCTGCTTCCTTCCCCAGACATACCGCTAAGGGTGTTGAAAAGGACATTGCAGGTGAGGATGTTGCCATCGATCTCGAGGGTGATCCCGCAATCTTCGTATTCAAGACCGTTGCAGACCCGTTCGTAGGTAAGATGTCCTTCTTCAAGGTTATGAACGGCTCTGTTAAAAAGGACTGGACACTTAAGAACGCAAGAACAGGCGGAGAAGAAAAGCTTGCACATATCTATATCATGAAGGGTAACAAGCAGATCGAGGTTGACGAGCTTGCTTGCGGCGATATCGGTATGGTTTCCAAGCTTTCTGACACCAATACAAACGATACACTTTCCCGCTCCGGCAAGGTTGAATATAAGAAGGTAGAGTATTCTACACCTTATTACTGTAAGGCAATGTATCCTCTGACAGCAAAGGATGAGAGCAAGATCTCCCAGGCAATTGCACGTATGACAGAGGAAGATATGACCCTCAAGTATGAAAACAATCCCGAGACCAAGCAGCAGCTCATTTACGCAATGGGTGATATGCACTTGACCATTCTTGCGGCTAACCTCAAGAACCGTTTCGGTGTAAATATCAAGTATGACGTTCCCGCTATTGCATACCGTGAAAAGATCACAAAGACTGTTGACGTTGAAGGTAAGCATAAGAAGCAGAACGGTGGTTCCGGTCAGTACGGTCACGTTTGGATCAAGTTCTCTCCCTCCGAGGAAGAAGGCCTTACGTTCTCCGTTTCCGTTGTCGGCGGTGCGGTTCCCAAGAACTTCAACCCCGCAGTTGAGAAGGGCCTTCAGGATTCTATGCTCAAGGGTGCTTACGGCTATCCTATGACAAGACTTGCAGCTGATCTCCACGACGGTTCCTACCACGACGTTGACTCTGATGAGCTTTCCTTCAAGACCGCGGCATCTCTTGCTTATAAGAAGTGTCTCGAGCTTGCAAATCCCGTTCTTCTCGAGCCTGTTGGTGACCTCGACGTAACCGTTCCCGAGTATATGGTCGGTGACGTTATGGGTGACCTTAACAAGAGACGTGCGGCTGTTATGGGTATGGACGCAACCGAGGGTAAGGACGGCTATACAACCGTTCACGCAATGGCTCCCAAGGCAGAGCTTGCAGATTATCCTATCGTTCTCCGCGCTATGACTCAGGGCAGAGGCTCCTTCGAATACAACGTAACAGGATACGACACAGTGCCTCAGAACGTTGCACAGAAGGTTACAGCAAAGCAGTAATTTTATAATGAAACAGCGTGAAAACCTTTTAAAAAGGTTTTCACGCTGTTTTTGTTTGCAAAAAAAGCAGAGCCTCTTTATTGAAGGCTCTGCTTTGGTTTATTTATCCGAGAAGTGTAATGGGAGCGTACATGGGAGTCATTCTATCTGTCGCCGTCAGCTCCAGAACACAGCGGTTGATGGGCTCGACCTTATCTCCCGCCTTGATCGTGAAGGAGAAGCCGCAAGCACCGTCAACGTGAGGGTTCCAGGAGGGAAGGGTTATGGTTTGTGAGCTGCAATCCACAGAGAAGCCATCCGGCAGCCACCAACGCATCGACATGCTGTGATACATATTTTCATATGCATGGATGTTGTTTCGCATCAGTACGTTGACCTTGATCTCCTCGCCCGGCTTGATATCGGGGCATTTTTCAAAGTAGAAATAAACGCTGACGAAATTAAAGTCAAATTGCATAGCGTAGGGGCGAAGCACGTCAAGCACGTTGCGCTTGTAATGCTTGTCGGGGGATAGCACGTCCTCAAGATTTTCGGGGATGAAGGAGCTTCCTTCAGTAATCTCCGTATGCGCATTGTTGGACAGAAGCACGTAGGGAGTCTGAACGATCAAACGGTCTGTCAGCACCGTACAGCTTTCGGGAAGATTTCGACAAACACCGCCGCGTGCGATCGCGATTGTAACGATGTCGTCTCCGATGTGTGCTCGCCAATCCTCGGGGATGGCAGCGGTACCGCCAAGGATACCCAACGTTGAACCAACGGTGGCGGCAGTACAGTCGGTATCATCACCGCAATTGATGGCGGTGATCATTGATTTTTTAAAATCGCCCTCGCCGTAAAGCAAGCCAATGATTGCATAGGATACGTTGGAGGGAGCTTCAAACCAAGCAACTCCGATGTCCTTGTTGCGCTCGAAAATAATATCTCTTGCCTCCATGGGAGCGATTCCCTTGTCGTAGCAATCCAGAACGGTGCGGATCGAATCGGCAATGCGGCAATCCTTGGGGATTCGGGCAAGTCCGATATCGATACATTTACGGAGGTCAGGCAAAACAAAGGCGGCGGATTGCATTGCGGCGACAAAAGCGGCGGCATAGGTTCCTTCTCCCGCACCGTGGTCAACCTTGGCATCCTCAATTGCGTACTTAGCCGCTATATCGGGGCATCCGGGAGCGATACTTGCCCAGATCTCCGTGCGGATCCACGCACCGTTGGAGTGACGCCAATCGTTGTGATAATCACCCGCAAGCGGAGGGATCAACCCCTTCTTCATGTTGGTTTTTGCAATGCCGTATTCGTGCCAATATGGAGAGATGAAGCTGAGCCAGAATTCGCCCAAGGTTTGCGCGTTGATGTTCTGCGGTCCGATTTTTTCCAAGGCGTGGAGCCAAACCAACTGCAGATCAAGGTCGTCGTTGGGAAGAACGGTGTTTGCCTCTGTGGCAAAGCCCTTGATATCAAGTGTGTGGCGCACACCCTCGTAAGGCGCACCCATAGTTCCTCCGATATTTTTTCCTGTCCAACAAGCGTATACCTTATCACGGTATTCAGCTCTGTTTAATCTGATGGTGGAATTCTGTGTCATACGAAAAACCTCCGTTGAATGATATGATTCATTATACTTTTTATCGTAAAGAATGTCAAGATTATCGGTTGAAAGAGATAATTTGTTGCTTGAAAAAGCAGATATGTTGCGATTACTGCTTTTCCTTTGGAAGCTTGATCTTGATTGCTGTCAAGCCGCTTTTCATAACGAGCGCACGCAGATTTTTGTTGTACATAAACGGTCGCTTTATGCAGCGCATCCGCACCTTTGATTTCAATCCTCGCGTTTTTCTGCCGTAAAAGCGTTGGATCTGACGGTGTTGACCGATAGAGTGTCGGTTGAATGCATCGGCAAGCATTTCGCTGCTGGATAAAGCATAGCTGATGCCCTCAAATGAGCTTGGGCTGATAAAGCCCGCGGCTTCTCCAATCAAAAAAGCTTTCTTTTTTCCCTTGAATATGCCATAACCGAGGTGCGGCCTTGAAACAAGGCAAGCCTCGGTCTTTTTCACGTTATCGAAGATCTCGCGAGAGACAAAACCGCCGTCAATTAGCTTTTTCTTTTGCTCTTCAAATGCCTCGCGGCAGTTTTGCAGATCGAACGCACCGCCAAAGATCATCATCCCATCCTTGAAAAAGATCCAGGAGCAGCCCGAGGAGGTCTCGTTATCAAAAATACAGGAATAGTACGGGTTATCCTCACCTGCGGGGAACCATTGTTGAATCGCAACGTATTTTTGCAATCTTTTCTTGCGGAACAGAGATAACCTGACGTTTCCCGATGCACCGTCCGCACCCACTATGTAAGTGCAGGTCAGCTTTTCGCCGCTCACAAGCTCGATCTCATAGCCCTCGGCGCATTCGGACACACTTTTACATCTGCCTTGAAGCTTGTTGACACTGTCGGGGATGAGGGAGCGGAAAAAGTCATCCAGCTTTTTGCGATCGGCATTCAGATAACTCCTCCTGTAATGTCGTACCGCGCCGTTACACAGGTCGATGGTGCGAACCGAAAACAGCTGTGGAGATACAAGCACGTCCTTGGGAAGGCAAATGTCATAACGGGCTAGAATGCTTTGTGCGTCGGGTGAGATCAGACCTCCGCAGACCTTGTCGTGCCCGTCGGATCCGTCGATGATAACGATTTTGTATTTATCGTGATCTAACAGGCGTGCAAGATTTGCTCCTGCCGGACCTGCCCCTACGATAGCAATATCATAATGCGATCGAGCCATAATATACCTCCGTTCTCCATTTCCTGTTTTCATTATATCACGGGGCATAAACAAAGTCAAATTAAATTTTTATGAAATTTCATTCGACAGCGCCCTTCGACATCTTTCTCGTTGCCGTTGTGTTACAATGATAGGGAAATCAGCATAAGAAAGGAATTTTTGCGAAAATGTGTGCGGCGAGAGACAGAAAGCCGGGATTTGACAGCGAATTTACGGGAACGGTATTAAAAATAAAGCTTCGTGGGGAGATCGACCATCACAGCGCGGTAGCAGTACGTACAGCGATAGATGATATGATACGGTCAAAGCGACCTGCCCAGTTGATCATTGATATGTCGGCGGTAGATTTTATGGACAGCTCGGGATTGGGATTGATTATGGGCAGATATGCGGTAATGAAGGATATTGGGGGAACGGTCAAGGTGTCGGACCCCAGCCCGAACACGGAAAAGATTATGAATCTTGCAGGGATGGAGCGGATCATTCAGATTGTGCACACCTCGGGGAGACGAGCCGAAGCGCTTGGAGAGACAAACCGAGAGAGTGCCGCGGTCATGACGGTCGGGCAGACTGCTGCAGGTAAACACGAAGGGAAAAGGAGAGTGAAAAGGAATGAAAAGGCTTAAGCTGAATGGAACCGTGATCAACAAGATGCAATTGAAGCTTCCTGCGCTGTCGGCTAACGAAGGAATGGCAAGGGCGGCGGTGGCGGCGTTTTGTGCACAGCTTGATCCTGCGGCGGTAGAGATCGCGGACATAAAATGCGCGGTCAGCGAGGCGGTGACCAACTGCATTGTGCACGCTTACAAGGACAGAGAAGGCATGATCTTTATCAACGTGTCGCTCCTTGAGGGAAGAGTTGCCAAGATAGAAATAAAGGACAAGGGGTGCGGCATTGCGGATGTGAAGGAGGCGAGACAGCCGCTTTTTACCACCGATGCGGCGAGTGAGCGAAGCGGTATGGGCTTTACGGTTATGGAGAGCTTTACCGACGCCATTCGCGTGACCTCAAAGCCCGATAAGGGTACCTGCGTGGTGCTCTATAAGGTGTTCGGTAACCGCGGAGATTATTGAGATACATAGTCGGCTATCCGACGAATTAACCGCGGAGGGATCGTATGGAACAAAGAACGTCCACAGAGGAGCAGGCTACAGCCTGTACACATGATGAAAGGTATTCGAGAAACAGGGAGCTGATCTATTTGGCACAGCAAGGTGATGAGGGTGCCACTGAGACGCTGATAGTGGAAAACACAGCTCTTGTAAAGAGCATTGCGCTGAAATTTCGTGACCGCGGAACCGAGTTTGAGGATCTGATGCAGATTGGAACCATTGGTATGATCAAGGCTATCAGAAGCTTTGATATAGAGCGGGGAACAGCTTTTTCCACCTATGCCGTGCCGCTGATCGTAGGAGAGATACGTCGTCATCTGCGTGATGATGGCTTGATCCGTGTCAGTAGGGGATATAAGCGCACGGGCATTACCATTATGCGCGAAAAGAATCGCATTATGACGGAGGAGGGCAGAGAGGCAGGCGTTGCTGAGCTTGCGGCCTTTGCGGGAGTCAGTGTGGAGGAGGCGGCGATCTCGATCGATGCAGTATCCCCCGTGGCATCGCTTTCCGACAACGTTTATGGAGAGGATTCCAAGACTTTAGACGCTACGATCCCCGACAGGGAGTCGGCCGATGAGCTGGAAAATCTGAACGATCGCATCGCGCTCGGACAAGCCATTGCAAAAATGCCTCCCGATTGGCGCAAGATCGTTCTGCTCCGTTATTACCGCAATATGACACAGCAGCAGGTAGCCAACCTTATGGGGCTTTCCCAGGTAAAGGTCTCCCGCGAGGAAAAAAAGATCATGACCTTCCTCCGCGGCGAAATGGCGTAGAGATGGGTGAATAAATGCAGGGGGGAGGAGGGGTATTTCTTTAAAGAAACACCCTTCCTCCCCCCTGCACCCCCTCCACCCCAAAGTTCTTTAAATAATTTTTGTTTTATGGGGAAGAATAATGATTGACAGTCAGTTTGTTTGGGAGGTTTATTGTGGAAAAAGAGAACAAAAAGCAGCAACAGCAAGAAAGAAGCTTTGACGAGGGCACGCGCCCGGGAGCTTATATCAACGATTATGATATTGACAACGAGCTTTTGGACACGGTAGACTCGGCAGATGATGATTTTACGGAAAATATCCGTAAAAAAGGCAAGTGGGCAAATCCCGCAAGCCCTCCCGCCGCCGATCCACCCGTGCCAAACAGAGCGCATACGGAAATTTAGATCCCCACCTTCGCATCTGCTATATAGCAGGTGCGAAGGTTTTTTGTCATTGGAAAAAGGTGAGGAGAACAAATAATTACAGATCGGCCTATTAGTATAAAAAATCTACCACTTAAGAAAAACCTCTTTACAAATATGCTTTAAGATGATACAATATAATTATTATAACCAAAATAAGGAGATTATTATGGAAAAAATCAGAATTCAGGATGATCTTTATAATTTCGTCAACGGCGAGGCCCTTGAAAAGCTCGTTATTCCCGACGACAAGCCATACGCGGGTGGTTTTGCAGAGCTTTCTGACGGCGTTGAAAAGATTATGATGGACGAGTTTGCCACTATGACCGAAAGCAAGGCATATCCCAATGAATATATCAAGAGAGCCTGTGAGCTTTATGCAATAGCGAAGGATGCTGACAGAAAAGAAAAGCACGGCATTACTCCTGCTTTGAAGAACCTTGCAGTTCTCGATGAGATCAAAACGGTTGAGGACTTCAGCAAAAAGTATAAAGCATTGTCCTTAAAGGGTATTCCTACCCCTCTGAGCATCGGTGTTGATACCGATATGAAGAATACCAAGCAGCACCTTGTATATATTCAGGGAGCAGGAGTCATTCTCCCCGATGCATCCTACTATAAGCCCGAAATGGCAGAGCAGAAGGCACAAATCTTGGGAATTTGGACAAACGTTGCCAAGATGGTTATGACAAAGACCGACCTTTCACCCGAGGATCAGGAGCTGTACGTAAACGATGCTCTTGCCTTTGACGAGATACTTGGTGGACTTGTAAAGACCAGTGAGGAGTGGGCAAGATACGTTGAAATGTACAATCCTATGGATGCGGGTAAGGTTGGAGAAATGCTTTCGACGATTGATTTTGACGGTATCCTTAAGGATCTGTTCGGACAGGTTCCCGCGACCGTCGTAGTTACCGAGCCCAGATTCTTTGGTGAGTTTGCAAAAGTGTTCAATGCGGAAACCTTCGATCTTTACAAGCATTGGGCATACGTTACGGGACTTTTGAAATCCTGCACGTTCCTGTCCGAGGAGCTTCGCGATTTGGGTGGTGCATACGGTCGCGCAATTATGGGTATCGAGAAGATGCAATCTATAGAAAAATTTGCGTACAACACGGCATCGGGTATGTATTCCGATCCCGTGGGTATCTACTATGGCGAAAAATATTTCGGCGAAGAGGCAAAAAAGGACATCACCGAGATCGTTTATCAGATTATCGACACCTACAAGACTCGCATCAAGACCAACGATATCCTTGGGGATGAATCCAAGGAGAAGGCGATCCTCAAGCTGTCGAAGATGGGCGTTAAGATGGGTTATCCCGACAAGCCGAGAGCTATCTACGATAAGCTTGTTTTCAATCCCGACGATTCACTCTTTGATATTATGCTTTCTCTGAAGGAGATCAGAGAATTGGACGCGCTCAGTAAGCTGGATAAGCCCACCGAGCCCGAAAATTGGGCGATGCCGGGACATATGGTCAACGCTTGCTACGATCCCTTTGTTAACGATATTACCTTCCCCGCGGCGATCCTTCAGGCACCCTTCTATTCCTTGAAGCAGACCAGAAGCGAGAATCTCGGCGGCATTGGCGGTGTGATCGGTCACGAGATCTCCCATGCCTTTGATAGCAACGGTGCTAAGTGCGATGAAAACGGAAATATCAACGATTGGTGGACAGAGGACGACTTCAAACGCTTTGATGCCAAGGTTCAGAAGATGATTGAACAGTTTGACGGTATCGAGCTTCCTTGGGGTAAGGTCAACGGTGCGTTTATCGTCAGCGAGAATATGGCGGATAACGGCGGTATGTCGGTCACTCTCGATATTATGTCAAGAACGGAGGGCGTATCCTACGAGGATTATTTCTGCAATTGGGCGAGAGTTTGGTGTGAGAAGGCAAAGGAGGAATATCTTAAGATGTTGCTTGCGGTAGACGTTCACGGCCCCTGCATACTTCGTGCGAATATGCCTCCCAGAAACTTCCCTGAGTGGTATAAGACCTTTGACGTAAAGGATACCGATCAAATGTATCTGCCCGAGGATAAGAGAATCGTTATTTGGTAATTAATAAAACAACGGCTCTTCTCAATTGAGAAGAACCGTTGTTTCAGCTTATGGTTTTTGGAAAGCATAGGAGTGCGGGGAAGGAAAACTTTTTTCAAAAAGTTTTTCTTCCCCGCAAATCACATTACTTAAAAATAACTCTCATATAAGACTTCTTACCGCGTCTGAGGAGCTTACCTTCTGCAAGGTCCTCCTTGGAGTAGAAGGTCTTGATATCGGCGATCTTTTCTCCGTCAACGGAAACACCACCCTGCTGTACAGCCTGACGAGCTTCACTCTTGGACTTCACGAGACCGCTCTTTACGAGCATCGTAAGGATGTCGGTCTTGCCGTCGAAGATAAAGTCTTCCTCGGACAGTTCAACCGTGGGAGCATCCGCGCCGCCGCCCTGGCCGAAGAGTGCCTTTGCCTGCTCCTGCGCCTTGGTTGCTTCCTCGTCGCCGTGAACAAGCTTTGTAAGCTCATAAGCGAGAATTTCCTTGGCGGTGTTCAGCTGGCTGCCTTCCCAAGAATCCATCTCGTTGATCTGCTCAAGGGGCAGGAATGTCAGCATACGGATGCACTTCAGCACGTCTGCATCGCCAACGTTTCTCCAATACTGGTAGAAATCGTAGGGGCTTGTCTTGTTGGGATCGAGCCAAACTGCGCCCGACGCGGTCTTACCCATCTTTTTACCCTCGCTGTTAAGGAGCAGAGTGATGGTCATAGCGTGCGCATCCTTGCCAAGCTTACGTCTGATCAGCTCGGTACCGCCAAGCATATTGGACCACTGGTCGTCGCCGCCAAACTGAAGGTTACAGCCGTGGGTCTGGAAGAGACGGTAGAAGTCGTAGGACTGCATGATCATATAGTTGAATTCAAGGAAGGAAAGGCCCTTTTCCATTCTCTGCTTGTAGCACTCTGCGGTCAACATTCTGTTGACAGAGAAGCAAGCGCCAACGTCGCGGAGCACCTCGACGTAATTCAGGTCAAGAAGCCAATCGGCATTGTTGACCATTTCAGCTTTGCCTTCGCCAAACTCGATGAATTTCTCCATCTGCTTCTTAAAGCAATCGCAGTTGTGCTGAATGGTTTCACGGGTCATCATCGATCTCATATCGGTTCTGCCGGAGGGGTCGCCGACCATAGCAGTACCGCCGCCGATCAGTGCGATGGGCTTGTTGCCTGCCATCTGAAGTCTCTTCATAAGGCAGAGCGCCATAAAGTGACCAACGTGCAGGGAGTCTGCTGTGGGGTCGAAGCCGATGTAGAAGGTTGCCTTGCCCTCGTTGACCAGCTTTTTGATCTCTTCTTCATTTGTGGTCTGCGCGATCAGGCCGCGAGCCACGAGCTCTTCATAAATCTGCATAATTTCCTTTCCACACCTTTCTTTCAAGAAAGGTGTGCCAAAGAGCTTTCCCAAGGATAGCTTGGTAGCGAAACCGTTTTACGATATAAAACGGGTATTGATCCTTGAGTTCAAGCTTTGGCTTATATATACTTTTATTTTTTTACAGGCTGATTTTCTCTATGTCGAGAAAATAAAAACGCCTTGGGAAAATCCCCAAGGACGCCATAGCGTGTTACCACCTTGATTTACCCGTCGGTCGCCCGACGAGCCTTACAGACTCTGTGAGTCCTTTGATATAACGGTCAACCCCGCCGCCGCCTACCCATCCTGCCTTGCGACACAGACTTCGGAGCGGTGCTCGCGAACGTATTCAAAAACGCGCCTCACGCACCTCTCATCATCCGGTAACTTTCTGTTTTTCGGCATCGCTTTTTACTTGCTTCGGTCATAGCATCTCACATCATATGCTTATACAGTATATCACATATTTTGCCGATTGTCAACTGTTTTTTTGCATCGCTTTTGCTTTTTTGCCGTAATGTTTTCAACATTTGGAATTTCATACGTTGAAAATCGCGCCCCCTTGAGGGGAGCATTTTATGGCGGCATATAAAAATCGTGTATTGTTTTGCAGTTTTTTCAACGGTGTTATTGACAAATCAAAACGATTTTATTATAATGAATATAATACGTATTGAAGCGTTGACCGTATAAAAATTCTGCACAAGGAGGGGTGACTATGATGATCGCGACAGCCAAGGATCCGTTGGCGCAAAAGCTATTACCGATCGTGATGTTGACCGTGGGAATAAACTATGAGCAAAATCCGATCTGCCGCCCTGACGGTGCGATATTTCATCAGATATTTTACGTGGAAAGTGGGGAAGGTGTTCTGGTGACGCCGGAGGGATCCTTTGATCTGACACCGGGTATGGCGGTGTTTATGCGTCGGGACGTTCCTGTGGAGTATTACGGAATGGACCACACGTTTGAAAGCGCATGGGTGACCTTTAACGGGGTAGGTGTAGACAGCATTTTGGAATACCTCGGCGCGGAAAACTTTGCTTTTTTGAAAAGCAGATCGGTCTATCCAATGATCGTAAACGCATATAAGCTTGCCGATAGGGGAGCCTCACCGGAGCTTTTGTCAAGATGTGCATACGACGTGTTGACCGCCTTTTTTCATGAATTAAATACAGAGCATAGATCTCCGATCTTGATCCGTGCCAAGGATTATATTGAGGAGCACTACAATGAAAATATTTCCGTGTCGGATCTGGCACGGGAGCTTGGGATCTCGGAATCCTTGTTGTTCCGGCTGTTTCGTGAAGGTGAGAGGCAGACGCCGTCGGATTGCCTGCGAAATGTCAGAATTCGTCGCGCCGAGCAGCTCCTTCTGTCACAGCCTGATCTTAAGATCACGGAGTTGGCTCTACGGTGCGGTTTTTCTGATGCCGCATATTTTTGCAAGGTGTTCAAAAATGAAACGGGAATGACACCTAAAACATATCAAAGCAGATTTGTTCAGTAATCGGCTGTAATAATATAAAGCGGAGGTAGCATAATGATCGATATTATTATTTTTGGCGGGCAGAGCAATATGGAAGGGCAGACCGAGAGCTGTCCCGATCCCAATCCCGTAGTAAGCGGCGCGTATGAGTACAGGTATCAGACGGACGAGCTGATTCCCTTGAAGCATCCAACGGGAGAGGACCTGTTCGAAGGATGGCTGGAGAGCGCTGATCAGGGCAGAGGCTCCTTGCTTCCCGCCTTTTGTCGTGCATACGTGGAGGAAAGTGGCAGAGACGTGATCGCTGTCCATGCAGCCAAGGGTGCTACAACTGTGGAGCAGTGGTTGCCCGGTGTAACGCCGCTTTACGACAGCGCAAAGGAAAAGATCCTTGCGGCATTTGCAAAAGCCGATACAATGGATCAAACCGTAAATAGGATACTGTACGTTTGGTTGCAGGGAGAGTCCGATGCCATTGCAAGGGTGGATGAGGAGCTGTATCTTCAGCGCTTGATCACATATAAGAATGCATTGAAGCGCGATCTTTGTATCGACAGATTCGGCATTATTCGGGTGGGATATTTTTCAGCGGACCATGCGTGTGACGAGGCGATTATGCGCGCACAGGATAAGGCTCCGACGGTTGATCGCGATTTCGTGATGCTGACCGATATTTGTGCCGAAATGAGCTTGGATAAAACCTACATCAATCCCGAGGCGCACGGACATTATAACAATCTTGCTATGGAGATTATCGGCGAGACTGCGGGACGGGAATTGGCCAAACAAATTGGATAAGCCGGGTTGTCAATATGAGCATAGCTAAGGAGTTCAGCGTGAAAATTACTTTTCACTTATAGGTAATTTAACTGTTTCGCGCGCGAATTTTGCCTTGCCGGCAAAATTCATCGATTACTATTTGTGCCGCCACGGGGTTCCTCGAAGCGAATTAGTTGAGCTTTTGAGGTTCCCGTGTGCGGCGGAACGGAGATTAAGATGAGAATGGAAAAGGAAGGCATCTCTGCGATCACCTTTTCGGACAGAAGACTTGGCTTTTATGAAAGCTTTGAGAAGGTGCTTTTTGAGGTTGCGTTTGGTGAGAAGCTGTGCGATGCTTCTTATATTCTCGACGTAATGAACGGTTGGGGTGAGAAGGTCAGAACGGTTTCTTTGCCTGTGAAAGCGGGAACAGACAAAATTTCGATAAATTTGGGGGCGTTTCCTCTCGGCTGGTACAGGCTTTATCTGCACAGACAGGATAGCACGGAGATCATAAATGACTATATGGCATTCATCGTAACCGTGCCTCTGTCCGAGAGAAAATACAAGGACACCTGTATTGCGGCAGACGTGGCGGCGGAATATGAGCCTAAAACTATGGCTTACGGCGAGGAGTTCGTTCGCACTCTGCTCCTTCAGGGCTTTGATTGGATCCGCGGCAGAACGAATATATGCAAGTGGGGCGAGGAGACCTTGGATTTCCGTAAAAAGGTCTCTGCGGCGGGCATCAAGGTAACGTCACTGTCTACCAACGATATGTATAATATGCCTAAGATCAAATCGATGGATCTGCGAGATACGTATCGTACTTATAAGGAAGGTCCGTCGCTCAACGAGATCTCGTCCGAAATGTATGAGCTGCAGAACGAGTCGGATCTGTTCTTCAATACGCCGGCGCTCCCTGATGCCTTGACCGCATACAGCAAAGCGGCTGTGATCGGTCTGACAGATTCGGGCAAGGATCCTTTTGTATCTATGACGGGAATGGCATTCTGCACCGATGCGATCTATTACGATCTTCAGCTGCAGAACGGTATTCTGGATTACAGCAACATTTACAATTACCACGGATATGAGGGAATCGAAAGCAAAGCAAGCTATGCCAGGAAAGCTGTGCTGGCATATTCACCCGAAGGTGCAACAAGAGCGATCTATATGACCGAAAACGGTAAAAAGGTTTGGGCAGACCAAAATGAGATCGTATACGAGAATCAGCAATTTGAAATGTGCAGATATGCTATGACAGCCTCTGCCAAGATCCTTGCCGAGGGTACGGATAAGTGGTTTTGGTTCATAGCCCGTGCGTTCCTTGAAACAGGTGGAGGCTTTGGCAATATGCATGCGTGGACACATCAGCCGTATCCCGTGGCATCCACCCTATCCAATCTGACGCATCAGCTTGGTATGGCTAAGTATATCGGCAAGCTGGCAGATCTGCCCGAAAAAACTTGGGGATACCTATTTGATCACGGAGAGCACGACGTTGCGATCCTCTATTCCCGCGGTGAAAGCACGGTTAAGCTTTTGGCAGAGCGGTTGACTGTGGTCGATATGTTTGGCGGCGAGAGGACTCTTACAGCGGACGAAAGCGGCTATATTACGCTTGTGGCAACCAAGGATCCTGTCTTTGTGGTTTTCCATGATCGGGTAGCCGAATCGATTTGCTATAAGAGTGCTTACGAGGTCACAAGATGTGAAAAGCTGACCTTTACCGATACGCAACGCGTGGTGCTCAACGCGATATGGGAGGATCAGGATCTGATGAACTCTCTCATTATGCAAAAGGGCTATCTGTTTGATGAAACCGACGAGCAGAGAGTGACGTTGCGTATCTATAATCTTAACGACAAGCCCGTCAGCGGCAGAGCGTACGTAGAGAAGGAATATAGTGACCACTTTGACGTGACCGTCAAAAATGCCGAATTTACCGCGGAGGCTTGGGGCAGGGCAGACGTTGAGATCGTATTGAAAACAACGGGCAAGGCGATGATGAACAGCGCAGGTGACCTGAAATTCGGAGTGGTGTTGGATAATGGAGAGGAGCCCTCCGCTGCGGTCTGCCGCTATTGGTTCAAGGCGGATGATATGAACGTGGCGGATGAGGACATTGTCAGATTCGAGGGCTTTATGGATGAATCCAATTGGAATCTGAAGAATATTATGACTCCCGGATCTATGAGTATGGATGCGAATGAGGCTGAGCAGAGTATAACGATCAAAGCAGATCACGGCGGATCCTATGCGCAATGGTTCTTCCCGGAATATTTCGTCAAGAATCCCGAGATCCTTGATGGCGCTGACGGAATCGTTTTCCGCAGAAAGCATTCTGCGGATGTCAAGACCAAGTTGACCGCGTTTGTGTGCTTAAAGGATGGCAGGTCCTATTGGAGCGGTGACGCTTCGGGTGTGAAGATGACCGAGGATTGGAAAACCGTCACCTTCCCGTGGGAGACCTTCATGATCTTTGCTTCTCCCGAAGGCTTTAACGACCCGAGACCCTTTGATCCCAAGCAGATCTATATGGTGCGCATCGGCGCAAGCGGCACACCCAAGGATTTCATCCCCGACACCACCGTCAAGGATTTCGGAATCTATTATGATCGGTTCAATGCTACTGTAGCGCATCCCGGCCGAATTACGGTAGACGGGGTGGAAGAGGCATATCATTATTCCGATTCCAAGAATTTGCACGTTGTTGCAACGCTTCCGGAGGACGTGATCGGAGACGTACGCGTACATCTTGGAAAAACGCCGTATGGGAAATGGACGCTTTGCGGAAATCGGGTCGAGATCGATCTGACGAGTCTTGGCAGAGGTGAATATGTCCTGCAGGTATCCGGCAAGACAAGAATGAACTACAGATACGCAAAATATACAACGTTTTATATTGAAGGATGAATAGATGAAGGTTACGGTTGCAATCGACTCCTTTAAAGGAAGTCTGTCCTCTCTTGAGGCAGGGCTGGCGGCAAAAGCAGGTGTGCTGAAGATATATCCCGATGCCGACGTTCGTGTCTGCCCGATGGCAGATGGCGGTGAGGGTACAGCGCGGACTCTTGTGGATGCGTTACGAGGCGAGTACGTGTCTCTTGCGGTTTCAGATCCGCTTGGCAGGGCTATTGTCGCTGAGTACGGGTATATTCCGGATCAAAAAACAGCTGTTATCGAGATGGCATCAGCGTCGGGCATTACCTTAATTGGTGCGGAGGAGCGAGATTTGATGAAGACCTCCACCTTTGGCACGGGTGAGATAATCAAGGACGCAATTCTGCGCGGATGCCGCAGATTTATCATTGGTATTGGCGGTAGCGCAACCAATGACGGTGGAGTGGGTATGCTTGAGGCATTGGGCTTTCGCTTCTTGGATGCAAAGGGAGATCCCGTTCCTCGCGGTGCGCAAGGATTGGCAAGCCTTGTAAGGATAGAGAATAAATCCGTTATGTCGGAGCTTGCCGAATGTAGCTTTACCGTGGCGTGTGACGTTGCCAACCCGCTTTGCGGAGAGCATGGATGCAGTGCTGTATACGGTCCGCAAAAGGGAGCCGACGCCGAGCAGATCGAAAAAATGGATGTATGGCTTGCCAATTTTGCCGAGTTGACCAAGGAAATGAATCCCGATGCCGATCCTGATTATCCCGGTGCAGGTGCGGCGGGAGGCATGGGATTTGCATTGCTGTCGTATCTGAATGCAAGGCTGACATCGGGAATCCTACTTGTGATGAACGAGGTCGGCTTGGAGGCAGAGATTGCCGATTCGGATTTTGTGATCACAGGTGAGGGACGGCTTGACGGGCAGTCTCTGATGGGTAAGGTTCCCGTAGGTGTTGCAGGGCTTGCGAAAAAATACGGCAAGACGACACTTGCTTTTTCGGGAGCGGTAACAAAGGATGCCGAAATTTTGAATGCGTACGGGATCGACGCGTTTTTCCCGATTTTGAGACAGGTTTGTACGCTTGAAGAAGCTATGAATATTGAAAACGCCGCCGAAAATCTTCAAAAAACGGTGGCACAGGTATTTGGTTTGATAAAAGCTATGGAGGAAAAGAAAAATGCTTGAACAGATTTTGAAGGACAGAAGCGTTCCCGAATTGAAGGGAAGAGAAGAAATGCTTGATATTATGCAGAAAGAGGTCTACGGATATCTTCCTGCCAAGCCCGACAAGCTGACTTGGACGGTGAAAAACAATTACATCGGCGCGTTCTGCGCAGGCAAGGCTACGGCACAGTACGTTGAGCTGACCGCACAGATGGGTGAGAAAACCTTTACCTTCCCCTTTATGGCGGTGATTCCCACAAGCGCGGGACCTCACCCCTTCTTCATCCACATCAATTTCCGCCCCAACGTTCCCGACAGATATATGCACTCCGAGGAAATAATCGATAACGGCTTTGCTTGCCTTTCCTTCTGTTATGAGGACGTCACCAAGGATAACGGGGACTTTACAAGCGGGCTTGCAGGAGTGCTTTACGAGAACGGAGAAAGAAAGCCTACCGACGCGGGTAAGATCGCAATGTGGGCTTGGGCGGCGCAGAGAGTCATGGACTATGCCGAGCAGGAGCCCCGTCTTGATAAGAGCTGTGCTATCGTTTGCGGACACTCCCGCCTTGGCAAAACAGCGCTCTTCTGCGGTGCGACGGACGAGAGATTTAAGTTCGTCTATTCCAACAATTCCGGATGCAGTGGTGCGGCGATAACTCGCGATAAGGTGGGAGAAACCGTAGAGGCGATCTGCCGTGTATTCCCGTTCTGGTTCTGCGAGAATTATAAACAGTATGTAAACCGTGAGCACGATATGCCCTTCGATCAGCACTATCTCATAGCAGCGGTTGCTCCCCGAAACGCTTACGTTGCAAGTGCGTGGGAGGATCAATGGGCCGATCCCGCCAGCGAGATGCTCGCCTGCGTGGCGGCTGCTCCCGCGTATGAAAAGCTCGGCCTTGCGGGCTTTGTTTGCGAGGACAGATTGCCTAAGGTCGGAGATGTCTATCACGAAGGCAATATCGGCTACCACCTTCGCGCGGGACTTCACTATTTTTCACGCGAGGATTGGAATAAGGCTATTGCCTTCATAAATAGCAAAAAATAACTAAAATCTTAAAATTTATGTAATTTGTCTATTTATTTTCACCTTACAATGTGGTATAATCACATTGTAAGGTGATTTTTGTAAAATGAGAGGATGAAGGAAAACGTCCTGAAATTTTTATATCAAAGGAGAGCAATTATGAAAAAGGTAAGAATTGGCGTTTTTGGGGGCTTTCGTGGAGCAAGTATGATCAAATATGCTCGAATTGCCGAAAATGCCGAGCTGGTAGCTGTTTGTGATAAGCTTCCCGAGGTCATCGAAAAGCAGAAGGAGCTTTGCGGAGATCAGGTTGCGTATTATGACAACTTTGAGGACTTTATCAAGCACGATATGGATGCAGTCATCCTTGCAAACTATGCCAATGAGCACGCCCCCTATGCCATTCGCTGTATGAAGGCAGGCAAGCACGTTTTCAGTGAGGTGTTGCCCGTTCAGACAATGAAGGAGGCCGTTGAGCTGGTTGAGGCTGTTGAGGAGACCGGTATGATATACGCTTACGGCGAAAATTATTGCTATATGCCGGGCCCCTACGAGATGAGAAGGCTCTATCTCGAGGGAAAAATGGGTGAGTTCGAATACGGTGAGGGTGAATATATCCACAACTGTGAATCTATTTGGCACAATATCACCTACGGTGACCGTGACCATTGGAGAAACAATATGTATTCAACCTTTTATTGCACCCATTCTTTGGGTCCGATCATTCATATAACCGGTTTGCGCCCTGTGAAGGTTACGGGATATGAGGGCTTGATGAATGAGCGAAATTTGCGCGTTGGATGTAAGCCTGCTCAGTACGGTATCGAAATGGTTGAATTTGAGAATGGCGGTATTGCGAAGAGTATACACGGCGGACTCTATAAGGGTTCGGTTTGGTATTCGTTGTACGGTAGCCACGGAAGAATGGAGACAGTAAGAGAGGACGCCGACATTCAGAATATGGTAAAGAGACTTTACACAAACTTTGACGATTGCAGCGGTGCATATGATACTACTAAAAAGCAGGACTATATTCCTGTGAGAGATATGGATGACGTGGCAAAGGATTTCGGTCACGGTCAATCCGACTTCTATACGATGTATCACTTCGTTCGTAAAATTCAGGGATATGAGGATGCAGACATAATTGACGTATATGAGGCACTTGATATGTTCCTGCCCGGTCTTTGGGCATACCGTTCCATCCTCGCAGGCGGTATCCCGATGGAAATTCCAAATCTCCGTGATAAGGCTGAGAGAGACAAGTGGAGAAACGACACCTTATGCACCGATAAAAAGGTTGCTGGAGATCAGTGGGTCCCCTCCTCGTCTAAGGGCGACGTCGAAATCCCCGACGAGGTTTATGAAAATATGAGAAACAAATGGTTGAAGAAATAATTCTTGAAACAGATGTTTTTTGATATATTGAAGCAAAGAGTCAAAAGATTATAAAAATATTATTTGGGGAGAGTTTTATGAAAAAGGTAAGAATCGGTGTGCTTGGCGGCTTTCGCGGAACAAGTATGATCAATTATGCGCGCATTGCGGACAATGCGGAGCTTGTAGCAATCTGCGATAAGCTTCCTGAGGTTATTGAAAAACAAAAGAAGGTCTGCGGAGATCAGGTTGCGTATTACGACAATTTTGAAGACTTTATCAAGCACGATATGGATGCGGTCATCCTTGCAAACTATGCAAACGAGCATGCCCCCTTTGCCATTCGTTGTATGAAGGCAGGCAAGCACGTTTTCAGTGAGGTTTTGCCTGTTCAGACGATGAAGGAGGCAGTCGAGCTGATCGAAGCCGTTGAAGAGACGGGAAAGATCTATGCATATGGCGAAAATTATTGCTATATGCCCGGCCCTTACGAAATGAGAAAGCTCTACCGTGAGGGAAAGATCGGTGAGTTTGAATACGGTGAGGGTGAATACGTCCACAACTGCGAGCCCATTTGGCACAGTATTACGTACGGCGATCCCGAGCATTGGAGAAACCATATGTACGCTACCTTCTATTGCACGCATTCTCTGGGTCCCATCGTCCATATTACAGGCCTGCGCCCTGTAAGGGTTACGGGATATGAAGGAACAAAGAACGAAAGAGGTCTTCGCGTTGGAAGAGCTGCGGGACAGTTTGGAATAGAGATGGTAGAGTTTGAGAACGGAGGCATCGCGAAGTCGATTCACGGAGACCTGTACAAGAATTCCATTTGGTACAGTATTTACGGAAGCAAAGGCAGAATGGAGACCGCAAGAGAGGATTGCGATTTGCGAGCTGTGCAGAGACTTTTTACTAATTTTGATGAATACAGCGGTGCTTACGACAAGACCGAAAAGCAGGATTATGCTCCTGCAAGAGATGTGGATGAGATAGCTGCGGGATTCGGTCACGGCAACTCTGACTTCTATACCATGTATAACTTTGTCAGAAAGATCCAGGGATATGAGGATGCCGATACCATCGACGTTTACGAAGCGTTGGATATGTTCCTCCCCGGCCTTTGGGCATACCGCTCCATCATCGCAGGCGGAATTCCTATGGAAATTCCCAATCTTCGTGATAAGGCAGAGAGAGACAAGTGGAGAAACGATACCTTCTGTACCGATAAAAAGGTTGCGGGAGATCAGTGGCATTCTTCCTTCTCAAAGGGCGAGCCCGACATTCCCGACGAGGTCTACGAAAGAATGAAGAATAAATGGCAGGGAAAATGATCTGCTAAGATTTTCAGGGGAAGAGAAAAGTGGAAAATATTTGCAGATTTATGCCGACAGGCTCGGCACCCGATGTCATACAGATCATCAATTTTGTCTATGAGACAAAGCGTGTGGCAAATTTTGAGCCGAAGATCAGCTCGGTCTACCGTGTGCATTACGTTACCTGCGGCTCTGCTATGGTACAATGCGGAAGCTTGCGGCGCGAGGTAAAGCGGGGAGACGTTTTCTTCATTTTTCCGTCAATACCGTATGTGATCGAGGGGCAGGAGGATTTTAAGTATCTGTATATCAGCTTTATCGGAATTCGCGCCAATATGCTGACAGAGCGTCTCGGCATCGGTAGCAGGAGCTTTGTTTATGAGGGCTTTGAGAATCTTGAGAGCCTTTGGCGCGAGGGAATCGAAGCGTCGCCTGAAACCGTCGATCTCGCCGGGGAGAGCGTTTTGCTGTACACCCTGATGCATATCGGCAACAGAACGCACGATAAGGAGACGGATCATCCCGTCCACGCGAATGTGGAGCGCTTTTTGCTGGTGAAAAAGTATATAGACGATAATTTTTCCGATTGCGCACTTTCACTTGATCGTATTGGCGCAGAGTTTGCCTACAACAAAAAGTATCTCTCCACAGCGTTCAAAAAGCACTTCAAGATCGGTATCACGGAATATCTCAATACGGTTCGAATCAATCACGCGTGTATTCTGATGGATCAGAATTATACCAGCGTCAGCGATATTGCGTATCTTTGCGGATATGATGATCCGATGTATTTCTCCCGCGTTTTCAAGAAAAAGATGGGAGTGCCGCCGAGAGAGTATATGAAATAACAAACAAAAGGAACGCCAAGGCGTTCCTTTTATGAATCATATTTATCTCTGCGGCTCTGCCTCTCAACGTGATTGAAAAAGCCGGTAGCAGTATAAATGGTGTATTTGTGCATATCCTCGCCCGTATCGATCAGACGAAACTCTGAGCCCTCCACGGCAAAGGCCGTGGTGGGTGTGGGGTTTAGGATCACGATTCTTTTTCCTTCAATATCGGGGAAGTTTAATTTGTGCGACATACGGTAGCCGAATATCATATTTGTCGGGTTTTCTTTTCCACCCATTTTTCCAATATCGACCACTTGACCAAAGGAACCGCCCTTGGAGAGCAGACCGCCGCCGCGAAGGTGCATTCCGTGCTCAACCATATATTCGTCGGGCTTGAAGTACATCGGTGCGTTGATCTTGGCGCAGGTGATGACAATTCCGTTGTACACGTCGCCTTTTGCGGTAGTGACCTCAAGAGTGAGGGGAAGCAAGGTCGTAAATGCGCTGAGTCTTTTGTAGCCTGTGAATCTTACGGTAGCAAGCCCCTCGCGCTCCATCTGCTTCAGCTTGCGAAGCAATATATTTCTGCGCTTTGTATTATGGATCACACGGATGATCAGACCAATTGCGATCGGGATCAGCGGCAAAAGCAACACAACGTACCATAAGGCGATCATGATTATAAGTACCGCCGGGATCAATGCAAGCAAATATTCGTGGCAAAGCCAACAGCAAAGAGCAAAGACTATGGTGTAGCCTATGGGCTGCAGTACCATTTGATGGGGCTTGAATTTATCGGGATCGCTGTTTCGCTTAAAGGTGGACTTTTCCATGAAAAAGGGGAGATCTCTTTCGTTATCCCATTTGTTTTGAAGCAACCAAAGCTGGGTGAGGCGAAGTGTCGCCATCGTTGCCACTGCCAAAAGGCGCGAAATGGCAATGTCTGCGTCGAAAAGATAATCCAAAAGGCTGTGGTATCCGTTTGTGAAGGTCAGGACCGAAAACAGCATACTCACGGCAAAAGAGATCAGGTATTGCGTCCTTGTGATCAACGCTGCGCCGGAGTTGCTTTTGTAATACTCGCGCTTATTGAAAAGATCAAGGTTGTCGTAATAATAGAAGATCAGTATGCCAACGGCAATCGATAGCAACGGATATACCAATCTGACTATGATATTCGGCCATAGATCAACAAAATCAACACCGTTTTCAAGCAGGGTGTGTTCGTATGAAAATACGATCAGGTTCGAAAACACTGCAGCGGATATGGAGGCGGCAAGAGAAGTGAAGAAATTACGATAGATCGGTGCCGCTTTGTAAAGCTTTTCCAACATAATTGAACTCCTTTGGGTGAGGTTGTTTACGCTTTTGCAGAAGAGAAGGCTTTCGCTCAGCTGTTCGCCATATTGGAACTTATCATTAAATCATTCTTTTGATTTTTATGCTTTAATTCATTATATCATACAATCACGTGATTGTCAACTATGTTCGCAAAAAAACATTACACAAAGTTATGCCTGTATTTTTGTGCCAATTCCACAAAAGTAAAGCATTAGGTAAAAAAGGTATGTTTTTTGGTATATTTTCGTAACCCCACTTGACGAAAAGCTTAAGATTTGATAAAATAGAACCACTACAAGCCATAGGAGGCAAGCATATGCAACAGTTAAACATACAGCCTATTATCGAGGGTATAAGAGAAGCGGTCAAGCTTCACGAGATAGAGGGAAGACCCGGCGAATACCGCCGTTGGCTCTGGAACAATCCCGATGGCACCCGTGAAATGGGAAAGAATGAGTACGGATGCGCAGACGCGATGAATCTGCTTTATACGATCAATGATTTCTATTGTGATGAGGAGACGAGAAAGGCTCGTATTGCGGCATTGCAGTCGATGCAGGATCCCGAGACGGGACTTTTCCATGAAAAAACGCATCACACGTATCACACTACGGCGCATTGCTCGGCGGCGATCGAGCTTTTTGACGTTAAGCCTCTCTATCCCGTAAAAGAATTTCATAAATATCTGAATGACAGAGACGAGCTTTTCAGATTTTTAAGGGAGGATACCCGTTGGGCTACCAATCCTTGGCGTGACTCCCATCTTGGTGCGGGAGTGTATGCGGCGCTTGTCAATTCTGATGAAATCACCCCTGCTTTTTCCGAGAATTATTTTGAGTGGTTCAGAGAGAATTGCGATCCCGTGACCGGATTCTGGACAAAGGACGTTGCCGATAAGGCTCCTTGTATCGGAAATACAATGCAGGTGGAAGGGCAAGCTGTGCTGTTCCAATATATGGCGGCAGGCTTCCACTATCTCTTCAACCACGAGTACGCAAAGCAGCCCCTGCCTTATGCAGAGAGAGTGATCGATAGCTGCATCAAGCTTTATCGCGAAAACGGTCTCCCCTCTACCTTCGGTATGTTCTGCGGATTCCTTGAGGTGGATTGGGTGTACTGCCTTACAAGAGCGCTCCGACAGACCAAGTATCGCTACGACGAGGCGATCGAATGTCTGCAGGATTTTGCTGAAAAGTTCGTTGGCTATATGACGAAGGACAATTACACCGAAAATAACCGCTTCAATGACTTCTTCCAGGATCTTCATTGCCTGTTCGGATCGGCATGTTGTCTTGCAGAGCTTCAACAGACCTTCCCCGGCAAGCTGGTTTCCGACAAGCCTCTCAAGCTCGTTCTCGACAGAAGACCTTTTATTTAATTTTCTATGAAAACAAGATTTATTATGATCCGCCACGGCCACAGTATGGCAAACCAAGAAAAAAGCTTCGGAGGACAACATGATTACCCTCTCACCGAGCTTGGCAGAACGCAGGCTGAAAAATGCGCCGAGGCATTAAAAAATGAAAGTGCTTATAAAATAGACAGGATATATGCAAGCGATCTGAAAAGAGCATATGATACCGCTGTTCCTATTTCGCGCGCGCTTGGTCTTGATATCATTCCCACAAGCAGACTTCGTGAGATCTTCGCGGGTAAGTGGGAGGGTATGCCTTTTGTTGAGATAGATAAAGAATACGGCGAGGATTATAGAATTTGGCGCACGGACATCGGCAGAGCAAGATGCACGGGCGGAGAGAGCGTCAAGGAGCTTTCCGAAAGGGTACTTGCCGCGCTTGCCGATATTGCCTCTGAAAATGAAGGCAAAACCGTTTGCATCGCAACTCACGCTACACCCATAAGAGCGGTCTGTGCCGCGGCTGCCAAGATAGAATCTGCGGATATGGCAAAAATACCGTGGGTGGCGAATGCCTCTATTAACGTATTCGACTATGAGGATGGCAGATTTGTTCCCATTGACGTGGATAATTACCGGCATTTGGGCGATCTTGCCACAAAGTTGCCTTCCAACGTATAAAAATCAAGCAACTGCTCAAAGTGAGCGGTTGCTTTTTTGAATTTTGTAAACAAACAGAAAATAAGTTGTTGACAGGTCAACTTTCGCCTTCTGAATCTTGACGGGAGCCGAATTTTATGTTACAATGTATATTGATGAATAAATAATAAAGGAGTTTGCATATGGAAAATATGAACCCCAAATACGATGCCTTATTTACCCCTTGGAAAATAGGCAACGTTGAGATCAAGAACAGAATCGTTATGTGCCCGATGGGCGGTACGTCGCTTTTCGGTTGGTTTGAGCTGGGCGGCTGTCATTTTGACAAGGAAGCGGCAAAGCTTTTCCTCGAGAGAGCAAACAACAACGTCGGTCTCATCATCCCCGGTATCGCGCCTCTGCGTGACACCTTCTGGGGAAAGTGGCTCTGGCAGAACCCGAAGATGTTTGAGGAGCTTAAAGTCTTTATGGACGAGATACATAAGACCGGTGCAAAGCTCTTCGTTCAGCTTACTGCGGGAATGGGTCGTTCCTGGGCGATCACCGAGCTTGTTGCCCCTTTGCACAAGAACAAGATCACACGTGCGATCGTCAAGCCTATTATTGATACCTCCCACGAGTTGGCGTCTCCCAGCCCTCAGCCCTCCCGCTGGGCGCACGATATTGAGTGCCCCGAGATGACTGTAGAGCAGATCCACGAGATCATCGAGGCATTTGCCAAGACGGCAAAGCTCTGCCGTGATGCAGGCGTTGACGGTGTTGAGGTTCATGCGGTTCACGAGGGCTATTTGCTTGACCAGTTTGCAATCGAATTTTTCAACAAGAGAGAAGACGAATACGGCGGAAGCTTTGAAAACCGCTATCGCTTTGCCGCTGAGGTTGTCAAGGCGATCAAGGAGGCTTGCGGTGACGATTATCCCGTATCCCTCCGTTACTCCGTAGAATCCAAAATGAAGGGATTCTGCGAGGGTGCGATGCCCGGTGAGGAATACGTCGAGGTGGGCAGAAATATGGAGGAATCCGAGAGAGCGGCAAAGTACCTGCAGGACGCGGGATATGATATGCTCAATGCCGACAACGGAACCTACGACTCCTGGTATTGGGCGCATCCCCCGATGTATATGCCCGAGAACTGCAATCTTGAGGACGTTGCGCATATTAAGCAGTTCGTGGACATTCCCGTGGTCTGTGCGGGAAGAATGGATGCCGAGGTCGGTGCCAAGGCGGTTGCCGAAGGTAAGATCGACGGCGTTGGTGTTGCCCGTCAGTTCCTTGTTGATCCCGAATGGATCACGAAGATGATCGAGGACAGATTGGAGGACATCAAGCCCTGCATCTGCTGTCACGCAGGATGCTTCAATTTCTCCTCCTCCAAGGGGCACGCAAATACCCAGGATCTGAAGGATACTATGGGACTTGCACGTTGCGCGTTGAATCCCGAGACGATGCAGTCTAAGAAGTATCACATAGAGCCTGCGAAAAAGAGCAAAAATGTCGCTGTGATCGGCGGTGGTATCGGTGGTATGGAGGCGGCAATCGTCTGTGCCAAGAGAGGCCACAAGGTTACACTTTACGAAAAGACCGACAAGCTTGGCGGCGTATTTATCGCGGCGGCAGCACCCTCCTTCAAGGAGAAGGACAGAGCGCTGATTGCTTGGTACGTGCGTGAGATCTCCAAGTATCCCATTGAGGTCAAGATGAATACCGAGGTTACCGATATCAAGGCTCTCGGTGCAGACGAGGTTATCGTTGCGACCGGTGCCAAGGCAAAGAGGATCCCCGTCAAGGGCGCAGAGACAGCGATCGAGGCGATTGACTTCCTCCTCGGCAACAAGACCGTTGGAGAAAAGGTTGTGGTGATCGGCGGCGGACTTACAGGCTGTGAGATAGCATACGAGCTTTGCTTGCAGGGCAAGAAGCCTGCTATCGTTGAGATGCAGGACGACCTTGTTACAACTCCCGGTATCTGCTTGGCAAATACCAGCTATCTCCGCGACTATTTCAAGACAAACAACACCCCCGTTTATCTTGAAACCTCGGTTTGTGAGATCGCAAACGACGGTGTTATGGTCAAGGGTAAGGATGGCAAGATCACCAAGATAGAGGCAGACTCGGTCATTCTGTCTGTCGGATACAATCCTGCTCCCATTACCACCAAGGGCGTCCACGTCATCGGTGACGCAAAGGTTGTCGGCAACCTCCGCACCGTTATCTGGGGCGCGTGGGACGTAGCAATGAAGATTTGATGAGATGCGTGCGGGGAAGCTTTTTGAAAAAAGCTCCCCCGCGCCCCCGCAAAAACTTTAAACAAAAAAATAGTAAATTGCCCCCATTTCAAAAAACTGAATGGTGGCAAGATTGTTAAAGGTTTTCGTCCGCCTTTTTCAAAAGGCGGCGCAGTCAAGGGCGCGTAGCCCTTGTCGTCATCCGCAGATGACGAAATTATCCTCGGCGTTTCTTTTTTGCCAAGCTTTTTTCTTGTGCCTTCTGTGCCAAAGAAAAAAGCGGGCTTGAAAACAAAATAAACTTCAATTTGTGGAGAAAAAACTATGATTTTAACGCAAGAACAGCAAGCCATACTGAATGGCGAAAAGGGCGAGACCTTGGCCAAGGTAATGAAGACCTTGGTTATGTACGGTGATGCCTTTGGAGCAGAGAAGATGGTGCCCGTGACCAGCGAGTACAACCATCTTGTAACGTCCTTCGGACTTAAAATGATGACCCCCGTGTTCGATCTGATGCAGCAGTTGATTGATGCAGGTGCGGTTTCACAGCAAAAATTCTCGGTAGACCCGAGACCGGTTGATAAGAACGTTCCCGCAAACGTTCTGCAGAAGCTTGTTTTCAATAAGTTTATGTACAGCACGCAGGAAATGTATGAGGGACAGCTCAAGGAGCTGGGTCTGATGAATGAGGATGCCTTCACCTGTGCTTGCTATCTTGATCAGGTCGGTAACAAGCCGAAGCGTGGAGAGGTGCTTTCCTGGGCAGAGTCCAGCGCGGTAGTTTATGCCAACTCCGTTCTTGGCGCAAGATGTAACAGAAATTCGGGTATTATGGACATTATGGGCTCTATCGTAGGCTACGTTCCTTACTTTGGTCTCCTGACCGACGAGGGAAGAAAGGCTACCTGGATCGTGAAGATCGAGACCGAAAAGAAGCCTGAGGCACAGCTCTTGGGTTCTGCCATCGGTATGAAGGTTATGGAAGCTGTACCCTACGTTTACGGACTTGATAAGTGGATCGGCAACGAGCTTGATGAATCTGCTTGCTCCTACTTGAAGGATTTCGGTGCGGCAACGGCATCCAACGGTGCGGTAGGTCTGTATCACATTGACGGTCTTACTCCCGAGGCGGTAGACTTTGGCGAATCTCTGATCGCAGAGGGCGCACAGGTCTACGTGATCGATGATGCCGAGCTTGAAAGAGTAAAGGCAAGCTATCCCGTTATGTGGAAGAATGAGAATGCCAAGCCCAAGCTTTGCTTTATGGGTTGTCCTCATATGACCCTTCAGCAATTGAAGGATTGGACTGACAAGCTGGAGGCAGGCCTGCAGGCATCGGGTAATAAAAAGGTACTTGTTCCTACAGTGTTTACCGCATCTCCCGCGGTCCTCAAGGAGTTTGAGCAGACGGGCTATGCCGTCAGATTGAAGGCGATGGGTGTTATTACATCCTATATCTGTCCTCTGATGTATATGAACAATCCCCTCTGTAAGAAAATGCCTGTTATCACGTCTTCCAATAAGCTTCGCACGTACACTACGTCCAGATATTATACCGATGATGAAATACTTGCAACACTCACGAAGGGAGGGGTTAAGTGATGAAAGAATTCAAGGGAAGAGTAGTAACCCCCGGTTGCGTTACTGCTGAGGCGGTAGTAACCCACGGAGGCTTTAACACGTTGGCATCCCTTCAGGGCGCGCTTCAGTTTGGTGACGAGACCGCAACCTGCAAGGATCAGAATAATCCCGATCTTTTCGGTAAGCCCACTGCAGGTAAGGCTCTTTGCCTTCCTATGACGATCGGCTCCACTACGGGCGGCTTGGTGCTCTATTGTGCTTGCGCGATGAAGCGTCAGCCTGCTTGTATGCTCTTTTCTGAGCACATCGACTCGCTTGCGGCTGCAGGTGCTATTCTTGCGGACGTTTGGGTCGACGACGTGACTATGCCCGTCGTTGATTGCCTCGGTCAGGAATTTCTTGATTACGTCAAGGACGGTATGCAAATAACCGTCAAAGATGATGGCGTAGTTGTTGTTGAGTGATAGATGATTTTGGGGGAGGAGAAACCTTTTTGAAAAAAGGTTTCTCCTCCCCCAAGCCCCCTCCTTTTCCCAAAACCTTTTGGAAAAGAGGGGTGTTTTTTATTTGTTTGTGAACTTCTTTCGGTGAAGAAGGTTTTATACGTAAATACTATCTGATAATTACCCTATCCAAGCTTCCCGAAAAATTGGTGATCGTAAACCTACCCTTCAGCTTTGTCAGCTTGCGCTTCCATCCTGTTACGGGCGTGCTGATTTTGGCGATGAACCGTTCAAACTCAGCTCTCATATCATCCTCTCTGTCGGTCAGAGCAAAGATCTCGGTCATAAACGGTGCGCCCGAGCCGATATCATCCTCCTCTGCAAAGCCGAGAACGAAAACGATCTTGTCATGAATGATGTCATCGATAGCATTTGCAGCCTGCTCGGGGGTGATGGGACGGTCTCCCGTTACGTTGGATATCTGTCCCACAGAGATCAGACAGCCCTCGTCGCTGACGCTGAGCGCGATAGGCATCATAGGCTGCTTTTCATTGGGATAGATCAGCTCGCAAAATTCGTTTCCTCGACTGTCTACGTCGTATAATACCTTGCGCCCAAAGGCGGGATGGCATTTGCGCAAATATTCGATCTTTTCTTCAATGTTCATAATTGTAATCCTTTGTTGAATTTATTGTTGCAGGTAACGTTCATAATAAAAGAGATATTGTTGGGCAACTCCGGCGTATTCTCCGAGATGCTCGGGAGAAAAGCCCGAATCAAAATACTTTACGGTGGCTTTTTTGATCCAGACGTCAATAGGAAATGTGTCAAGCTTGCCAAATCCGAAAAGCAGGGCACAGCTTGCCACCTTTGGACCGATTCCCTTGACAGCGCAAAGATGCTGTATGCATCTCTCGGTTTTTGCGCTTCGCAAAAGCGAAAAATCGATCTCACCCGATGCGGCTTTTTCAGCGGCGTCCTGTATGTACTTGGCGCGGAAGCCCATTTTGAGCTCATAAAGCTTGGGTATTCCAAGTGAGAGCACCTTTTCGGGGGATGGGAAGCTGTAGAAATGCCCGTCGGCATTTTTGTGCGCATCGGCAACGTGACCCTCCATTATGGAAACGTCCACCTGCTCACCACAGGCGAGGCAGAGAGAGGTAATCAGCTTTTTGATGCGGGGAATGTTGTTGTTTTGTGAAATGATGAAGGAGCAGATTGCCTCCCAACCATCTTGATTCAAAATACGGATCCCGTCACCCCGCATCACCGCATCCCGCAAGGCGGGATTGTCGGATAAGGACAGGATGCTTCTGTTGATTTCATCGTAGTCACGGTCAAGCCCGAGAAAAGCCTGCCATATCTGTTCATACTCCTCAAGATCAACGTTGTATATATAGATCTCGTCCTCATCCTGTGCGATGGAGACGTATTTTCCATTGGCACATCCTGCGTATTCGATCTCGTGGCTAGACTCTGTTACGGGGTCGAATCGAAAGCTTTGCCCACAATCGAAGATCTTGCGTACGTCAAAATGCTTGACTCTGCGCACTCTGACAGCGCTCAGCCTTCCGTATTGAATTTTCTCTGCCAAAAGGGCACGGGTTTCGGTCATAAAAATATACTCCGTATTTCAAAAATGTACTTGCAAACGGTAGGAAAATATGTTACAATAATTATATAATATTATAGCAGTATCGGTGCGGTTTTTCAATAGCTTTTTGTAACTTATTTCGCATCGGTACGAATTGGAAAGGATTATTTATGGAACAGATCTATACAATACCTGTGAACGAGGCATTTGAAGCGTCTGCGGCGGATAAGAGCTGCGGCTGCGCGTTTTGTTCTCTGTACCGTAAGCTTGAAAACGACGAGCTTGATCTGATCCTCGGCGCATCAATGATGGAGCCTGACGTGAGGATCAGAACCAATAAGACGGGCTTTTGCCGCACCCATTACGATATGATGTTCGTGCGCAAAAACCGACTTGGTATGGCGTTGACGCTGGAGAGTCACCTTGATCAACTGAAAAAGGAGTTGAAGGACGGCGGCATTGGCGGCGGTATGGGCAACAAGCCCATCAAGCGCATTGGCGAGCTTGAGCAGACCTGCTACGTGTGCGAGAGGATCGCTTTCAATTTCGAGCATATGGTGGAAACTGCTGTTTTGCTTTGGAATACCGATGAAAACTTCCCCAAAAAGCTTCAGGCACAGCCATATTTCTGTTTGCCTCACTATAAAAAGTTTCTGCAGTACGGCCAAAGTAAGCTTCCGAAAAAGAAGATGCAGGAGTTTGCCGCAGAGGTAGAGGAGATACAGGAAAAGTATTTGGACGAGCTGTCGGGAGACGTTAGCTGGTTCTGTAAAAAATTCGACTACAGATACGATGAGGAGCCTTGGTACAATTCCAAGGATGCCGTTGAGCGCGCAATGAAATTTTTGCGTTCGGATATTCACAAACAGGGGAAATAATCATGATCGATCTGCTTGATTTGCATAAACAGTTTATTTTGACACACTTAAAGGAGGGCGACGTTTGTGTTGACTTCACTATGGGAAACGGACACGATACCGAGTTTTTGTCCAAAACCGTAGGGGAGAAGGGACGCGTGTATGCCTTCGATATTCAGCAGGCGGCTGTGGATTCTACCGCCAAGCGCCTCAAGGAGGTCGGTTGCCCCGACAATTATACGCTGATCTGTGATTCCCATCATAACGTGAAGAATTACGTCAAGGAGCCCATCAAGGCGGGAATGTTCAATCTCGGTTGGTTGCCGGGTGGAGATAAGACTATCACTACTATGCGTGAGACCACAATGCCTGCTATTGAAGCGGCTATCGAGCTTCTCGACCGTGACGGAATTCTCAATATCGCGGTCTATCCCGGTCACCCCGAGGGGGATGCCGAGGGCAAGATGATCGAGGAATACCTTTCGGGAATCAGTCGTTTTAAGGTCTGCGCCACCAAGGTCAAGATCGTTAACAGTGCAACGTCACCTTACTTTTTTATGATCGAGACCAAGGCGTAAGATAGCTTGCACAATTTACACAGAAAGGATTGGTAGCATATGAGTTTGAAATTTACACCGAGAGTTGGCTTGGTGTCGGCGATCCTTTTGTTTGTGATTTCTCTGTCTGTTGCTTTACCGTTGGCATTTTGCAAGCCTGACAGCGGATCACAGGACGGAAACGACGAACAGGAAACCAAATGGAAGGATGATGGAGTGATTACAACAAGTGCCGATTATACCTATACGATCGATATCTCTGCATATGCAAGCGCACTGAATACAACGGAATCCAAATATCTGCTGTTAGCCAACAAAACCTATGTGATCGGAGAGAGTTATACTCCCCCCGGAACCGTAACGGTGATCGATGCGCAGTATACCTTGAACGGTAAGGAGCTTTCTCTGGCAGGCAATGCGGCAATAGCCGCCGAAGCGATGCTCAAGGAGATGAGGGCCTGTGGCTACACCGACATCTATATTACAAGCGGATACAGAAGCTATGAGTATCAGATGTCTCTGTATCATACCTATTTTAACAGAGAAAAGGCTGCTCACCCCGATTGGACCGATGAACAGATCAAGGCGCAGGTGTTGACCTATTCTGCATATCCCGGAACCAGCGAGCATCAGACGGGTCTTTGCATGGATCTGTTCGTTTCCCCCGATATGAAGGAGCTGGAGAATTACGGCCGTGAGGGCACTTATCCCGATGATGTGGGCTTTGCCGAGACCGATGAATTCAAGTGGCTTCTTCAAAACGCCTATAAATTTGGCTTTATCCTCCGTTATCCCGAGGACAAGGTGGACGTTACGGGGTACTCGTATGAATCCTGGCATTATCGCTTTGTGGGAATCGACGCGGCGACCGATATATACGAAAACGGTTTGACCCTCGAGGAATATCTTGGAAAATGATGGAAAAGATCATTGTGATCGGTTGCCCCGGAAGCGGCAAGAGTACCTTTGCTCGCTCTCTGAGCAAGCTGACAGACCTGCCACTCTTCCATCTTGATATGATGTATTGGAGGAGAGATCGCACTACCGTGCCCAAGGAAGAGTTTCGTGAAAAATTACGAGACGTGATTGCCGAGGATGCCTGGATCATTGATGGCAACTATGGATCGACAATGGAGATCAGAATGGCAGCCTGTGATACGGTGTTTTTTCTCGATTATCCTACGGAGATCTGCCTTGACGGCTTGAATCAACGGCGCGGGAAGCCCCGTGAGGATATGCCTTGGGTGGAGTATGAGATCGACGAGGAGTTTGTGTGCTTCGTCAAAGACTATAATACGCACAGCCGTCCTGCTGTTTTGGCTCTACTCGAAAAATATGCCGATAAAAGGATCGTCATATTCCACGACCGCCAAGAAGCAGAGCTGTATCTTGAAACGCTGCGAGGATAGCGTATATCCTCTGATAATAAATTCCCGTTTGAAAGAAAGGAACGAATGATGAAAAGACCACTTAGACTGATCGCGCTTCTGTTGGCGTTGCTTTGCTTGCTGACTGCTTTTGTTGCTTGCGAGGATAGCGATCCCGAAACAGACAGCCGAGAGACTTCAGCCGCACAGCCGGACGGAAGCGGCACAACCGAAACCGAAACTGAAACCGAGTTCTTCCCTGACGTAGATAAACAGAACTACGGCGCAGAGTTCTATTTGAACATTCAGACCGGCGGAACCAATCCCAAGAAGTTTTATTGGGTTGAAGAGGGCGAAAAGGACGCAATGAGCGAAGCAATTTATGCTCGTCAAACCAGCGTTTACGATTATCTTGGAGTTGAGATCATTGGCGTTGAAGCGGGAGTATATAACGAGTATGGCGACAAATTCAAAACCGCTGTCAAAAACAAGGATGGCTCCGTGCATGCTTTACAAACACACGTCTATTACAGCCTTGTAAGCTTTATCACCGAGAATTATCTCATCGATTATAATAAAATGCCCGGTATTAACCTTGACGCGGATTATTGGAACCGTGATTTTATGGAAGGGCTTGCCGCGGGAGATTATCTCTTCCTTGGATATAATGATTACAATCTTGTAAATACCCACGTGATCACCTTTAATAAAGAGCTGATGGCTAAGTACGAGGATGCGCTCGATGCGCCTGTGTACGATTTGGTGAAAAACTACCGCTGGACTCTTGCTCAAATGATCTCGCTTGCCGATATGGTGTACGTGGATCAAACCGCTGATGGAAAGACTGCAGATGATACGTTTGGCATCACAGGTAACCAGTGGGTACCCTTCTGCGGATTTTTGCAGGCATGTGATATCAACTTCGTAGAGCTGAACGAACAGGGCGAATACGAATTGAGCGTGTACAATGAAATGAATCAAGAGAAGTGCGCAACCTTGATTGAAAGCTTGGCGGAGCTTACAAAGTCAAATTCTTCTTGGTTCTGGTATAAGAACGAGGGCACAGAGCAGGTGCCGATCACATCCGGACGTACGTTGATGTATATGCAATCCACCTTTGGCCTTTCCGATAATCTGGATTATGACGTGGATTTTGGCGTTCTTCCGTTCCCTATGTTTGATGAGAATCAGAAGAACGTTGGCTATCGCTCTCTCGAATGGGGCGGATTGCTTGTAATTCCCAATTATCTTGAGGACATCAATATGGTTGGCGAAACGATGGAAATGATGGCATTCTACAGCGACGACGTTACCGTAACCTTCTATGAAAAGCTTCTTGGTAAGCAGGTTGCGGATGCGCCTGAGGATAAGGAAATGCTTGATATCATTTGGGACAGCGTGTGCTCCGATTTCGGCTTGAATTATTCGCATATGTCGGAATGCTTCGATCGTATCGTGTATATGGTTCCTAATCTGACACACGCGAATACCGAATACAGCCTCGCATCCTACGTGCAACAACAGGAAAAGGGTTGCAGTAAGGCACTTACCGGATTCTTTAAAAAACTTGAGCTTTTGAAGAATAAACAGTAATTCAATCAAAACAGTAATTCAATCAATACAGAAAACGCCCATCAAGCATTTGCTTGATGGGCGTTTTCTATTACTGTGCGCGAAGCGAATCAAAATCCTGTGTCTGTATTTCTTCTGAAGGGATTCTCGTCGTTATCCTTTTTGTCTTTTTCATCTGCTTCGTCGGATTTTTCTTCCTCGGGCTGTTCAGCACCGTCTTCAGGATCCTTTTGAGGTTGTACCTCGGCATCCTTTGCTGCCTTGTTCTTGTTATCCTCTTCGCTCTTTTTCTTCTTCTCCTCGGCGATGGCTTCGATCTCCTCCATCAAAGGAGCTTCTGTTTCCATAACAGCCTTGAATTGATCGCCGTCCATCGTTTCGTTCTTAAGCAGGAATTCGGCGATAAAGTGCATCTTGTCAATGTCTGCTGTCAGGATCTGCTTTGCTTTTTCATAAGCCTCGGTGATGATTGCGTGGATCTCGCTGTCGATCTTTGCTGCGATCTCTTCGGAATAGTCCTGAGAGGAAGAGAAGTCACGACCTAAGAATACCTCGCCCTGATCCGAGCCAAATACGCGAGGACCGAGGTTTTCGGACATACCCCAACGTGTGATCATATTCTTTGCCATCTTGGTAGCGCGGTCGATATCACCGGATGCGCCGGAGGAGATATCACCGTTGATGATTTCCTCTGCGATACGTCCACCCATAAGGGATGCGATCTCATTCTTAAGAACACTCTTGTATACATAAGTCCGATCGTTCTGAGGACGGCTGAGGGTGTATCCACCGGCATTGCCGCGAGGAACGATGGTGATCTGCTGTACGGGATCCAGGTTGAGACGGTAGTGAAGAATTGCGTGACCTGCTTCGTGATAAGCGGTGGTCTTTTTCTCGTTCTCTTTCATTGTGGCAAGATGAGACTTCTTCTGAGGACCCATCAATACCTTTATATATGCATCGGAAATATCATCCATTCCGATGAGGTGCTTGTTGCGTCTCGTTGCAAGCAGAGCGGCTTCGTTGAGAAGGTTTGCAAGATCTGCACCGGTAAATCCGACGGTCATCTTAGCAACCTCACGGAGATCAACCGAAGCCTCCAAGGGTTTGTTACGTGCATGAACCTTCAATATATCAACTCTGCCATTGATGTCAGGGTAGTTTACAGTAATCTGACGGTCGAAACGACCGGGACGGAGAAGCGCGGGGTCAAGAATGTCGGGGCGGTTTGTCGCCGCAATGACAATGATGCCTGCATGAGAGTCAAAGCCGTCCATCTCAACAAGAAGCTGGTTGAGGGTCTGCTCTCTTTCGTCGTGTCCGCCTCCGAGACCTGCGCCTCTGTGACGGCCAACCGCATCGATCTCGTCGATGAATACGATTGCAGAGGGGGATTTTCTTGCGGTGTCAAACAGGTCACGCACACGCGATGCGCCGAGACCAACGTACATTTCCACGAAGTCCGAACCGGAGATCGAATAGAAGGGTACGTTTGCTTCACCCGCAACAGCTTTGGCCAACAAGGTCTTACCCGTACCGGGAGGGCCTATGAGAAGCACACCGTGAGGAATCTTTGCGCCAAGTCTTGCGAATTTGGAGGGATCCTTAAGGAATTCCACGACCTCCTTCAGCTCTTCCTTTTCCTCGTCAGCACCCGCAACGTCCTTGAAGGTAATGTCGGTCTGTGTAGCGAGACGAGCGTGGGACTTGCCGAACTTATTCATTTTTGCTGCGCCACCGCCGCTTATCTGCTTGGTCATGATAACGTAGGTTATGATCAAGGTTCCAACGAGCAGAAGAATGGGCAGATAATTCAGCCAAGCTGCATACTGTGTAGGAGCAACGTACTCTCCTTCAAGCGTGCCTGCCGCGATCTGTTCTACGACAATATCGCCAAGATCTGCGTGGAAGATGCTCAGGCTTGCAAGTCGATATTGGGTCGATTCACCCCAAGCGTCGTATGCATCGGAGCCTTCCTTGAATTTCATCGTCAGGACGTTTGATTTGTCCAACTCGAACTCAACGACGTCACCGTTGGTGAAGGCGGCGACAACGTCGCTGTACTTCATTGTTTCCACCTCGTCCGAGAACAGCGCCAGGCAGATAAACACCACAAGCGCGATCAGGACAACGTAAAACAACAGTTGTTTAAAGGTTTTCTTCATTTGATTCCTCCGGGTAGATTTGAACTGACTTTCTATGCAGTTCCGCAAAATGCGGTTATGAAACGTTCAATTATTATTATATGCCGAAAAGTGCGGGCATACTTCGCCAATCGAAAAATAATTCAACGATGAAAGTATAGCATAGGTATGTTAATTTTGTGTTAAGGCAATGTGACGGTTTGCCATATGTTTACGAAATCAGTTTGAATAAACCGATCTTTTCAAAATGCCTACGTAGGGCAGATTTCTGAACTTTTCGTCATAATCAAGTCCGTATCCAACAACGAATTCGTCCTCAATGACCTTGCCGCAGTAATCGGGTGTAAAGGGAACCTCGCGGCGGGAGGGCTTGTCCAGAAGGGTACAGGTCTTAACGCTGTTGGCGTTTCTGTTTTTGAGAAGCTGAGTGAGACGGGAAAGCGTTCTTCCGCTGTCCACAATATCCTCAATGATAAGCAGGTCGTAATTTTCAAGATTCTCACGCATCAGATCAAGATGGATCTTGATCTCGCCCGAATTCTTGGTTCCTGCACCGTAGGAAGAGACCTTCATGAACTCCAGCTCCAGAGGCAGGTCGATCTTTCTTGTCAGATCGGATGCGAAGATCAAGGATCCCTTGAGAATGATGATCACGATCAAGGGCTTCTTGGAATCGGCATAATCTCTCATGATCTGCGTCGCGAGATTTGTTGTGATATCCTTCAGTTCTTCCTCAGGGACGAGGATTCTTTCAATGTCTTTGAGCATAGTAGCCTCCCATTCTGCACAGCGGCAGATTATTTGTGATAATTTTAATTTGCTTCCTTTATATATAAAGCAATATTGCAGTCAAAATTTTTCCCGTCCGCTTTCGCCGTATCGGCGACGGCGCAGAAGGGAATATAGACGATGCGTTCCTCCAAACGGATGATTGGAAGCTTGTCGCGAATCGATTGGTCGATTTTTTTGTCACACATCAGCTTTTTTACCTTTTTGCCAACACCGCCGTCGTAAATTTTGTCGCCTTCGCGGCGGTTTGTTGCGCACAACAAGGATATTGTAACATTTTTTAAATATGCAGATGTATATAATCTGTAAACATTTTCCTCGCAAGACAGCTGCTCGGGAGGAGAACTTGCTTCGATAAGGAGCATATACTCCGAATCTTCAAGCAGATTGATCCCTTCTCTGAGCGGCAGGCAAAATTCTTTTTTGGAATTTGAGGCTTGCAAAGAAGCAGTAGCGCGGAAGCTGAGAAAGCCCTTTTCAAATACCGCGCTGATGCCCTGCGGCAGAGTAATACTGCCGTCCTTACCCGATTTTGCATAAGCGAGAATGCTTTCCGTGTGGATGGCTTCCAAACGTGCATCGCGCAGACCCTCATAAGCCTTTTGTATAACACGCTTCGCAACGGCTACGTGTAGCTTCCCGAAGCTGTCGAGCTCGATCTCTCCGTTATGCTCCGCAAGATATTGCTCTGCCACCGACAGTATAAATTCGCTATCCTCCGTGGCAGAGTGCGCAAGTCGCAGTCCTGCTTTTTCGGGTGTGTTGAACAAATCCCGAAGCTCGGGGATCACCCGATGGCGCAACCTGTTGCGTGTGCAGTCATCCTCGAAATTGGTGCTGTCGTTTACGTAGGGAATCTGTCTGTCTTGACAGTAGGCGAGGATCTCGTCCTTGGTCGCGCCCAGGATCGGACGGACGGCGATGCCATCCGCAAGTCCCCGTAACGTTCGCACTTGTGGAATTCCGCAGATCCCGTCGATCCCACATCCGCGACTCAGATTAAAAATCTGCGTTTCGAGATTATCGCTTGCGTTGTGAGCCGTTACAAGGATGCGAATACTGTTTTCAGCCATTATTTGCTTGAAAAAGGCATATCTTGCCTCTCTTGCTTCGGTTTCAATGCTTTGTCCCGAGCACTTTGCCGCCTTGGGAACGTTGAGCCTTGCGACAAACAGTTTTACTCCAAGCTTTTCGCAGAGCTCCCGACAGAAGGTCTCGTCACGGTCTGCCTCGTTATTGTAGTCATCGGCTCTGATGCCGTGATTAACGTGAGCCGCAAAAAGCGGGAAAGCTGTCTGCTGTCGATATTGACATAGCAGATGGAGCAGGGCGGAGGAATCCGCGCCTCCCGAAAGAGCTAAAAGGATCGGCTCCTTGGGATCCAATCGCGCCAGCGTGTGCGGCTCTTCAAAAAAATACGGTAATTTGTCGTTCATTCGGTTTCTCCGATACAATGATGATTCATCCCCTGCCAAAATTTACTGTGGCAGGTTTTCCTCAAGAGCGATGTCTCGGAATTTGGTATAGCGTCCGGTCCAACCGACCTTAACGGTCTCGGTAGAACCGTGACGGTTTTTCGCCACGATGATCTCCGCCACGTTCTGCTCTGTGTCGGGAGCGACGGTGTCACCGCCCTCTGCATTCTTGTAGAACTCATCGCGGTACAGGAAGATGATAACGTCGGCATCCTGCTCGATGGATCCCGATTCACGGAGGTCGGAGGGCATCGGGCGCTTATTTGTTCTGCCTTCGGTTCCACGGGAAAGCTGAGAGCAGCAGATAACGGGAACGTTCAGCTCTTTTGCAAGGATTTTCAGCGCACGGGAGATCTCGCTGACCTCCTGCGTACGGTTTTCGATTTTTTTATCGGACTGCATCAACTGCAGATAGTCGATGATGACGAGTCCCAGATTCTTAACACGGCGCAGCTTTGCCTTCATTGCCGTTACCGTAACACCGGGTGTGTCATCGATCAGAATGTCACAACCCGACAGGGAGGATGCCGCTTGTGCGATATGATCCCATTCCTCGGGCTTCAGCTCTCCTGTACGGAGTGCATAGCTGTCTACCAATGCCTCGCTGGAGATCACACGGCTGACCAACTGCTCTGCCGACATCTCGAGAGAGAAAATTGCCACCGCTTTTTTGGTTTGCTTTGCTACGTTTGTGCCTATGTTCAAACAGAATGACGTTTTACCCATACCGGGACGTGCGCCGACGATAACCAAATCGGAGTTACCCATACCGGCAAGCACACGGTCGAGAGAGCGGAAACCGGTAGCGGTTCCTTGAGAGGATGCGGGATCGGTTGCCAATGCTTTAAGATGCGCGTAAACGTCCGTAATTACCTCGCGAATGTGACGGAAGCTTTTGGTTTCACGCCCTTGCGTGATGGAATATATCTTGTTTTGTGCCGATTCAAGAATGCCGGATACCTCGTCCTGCTCGGAATATGCTGCGTCGGAGATCTCGTTCGACATACTGATCAGCTGACGCAGGATGCTCTTATCCTTGACGATCTTGGCGTAATCCTTTACGTTAAGAGAATTGGGCACGGTTTGAGCGATGACCTTGATGTATTCTTCGCCGCCGGATTTGGAGTAAACACCCTTTTTCACAAGCTCGTCGATCAGGGTTACCACGTCGATCTGACTGTTGGTCAGAAAGAGCGCGTGCATTGCAAGATAGATCTGCTTGTGCTCTTCAAGATAAAAATCGTCCGATGACAGTATGTCTGCCACCATATTAATGGACGCGGGGTCTATGAGGATGGAGCCGAGGAGAGACTGCTCGGCAATCGCCGAAAAGGGCAGCTTTCTGATAATATCTTCAGCCATTTTGATCCCCACCTTTCCTTGTGTGATAATTCATTATTGCAGATCTGCTTATTCGGTAACAGAGACCTTGAGCTTTGCGCTGATCTCGGGATATACCTTGACCTCGACCTCATACGTGCCGTAGGACTTGATATTTTCGTTCAGTACAAGCTTTCTCTTGTCCACATCGATCTTGTGCTGCTCCTTCAGCTTTTCAGCGATATCCTTGGAGGTAACCGAGCCGTAAAGGCGTCCGTCGGCACCGGAGGTTGCTGTGATCTTTACTGTCAGCTTGCTGATCTTGTCGGCCAGCTCCTTAGCGGCTGCCTTTTCTTCCTTCAGCTTGAATTGCTTGGATTCCTCCTTGCTCTTTGCCTCGGACATAACCTTTGCGTCGGCAACGACTGCCAGCTTCTTGGGAAAGAGAAAATTACGTGCGTATCCGTCGGATACCTCCACGATCTGATCCTTTTTTCCTTGACCCTTTACGTCTGCTAAAAGTAATACTTTCATAATTTTGTTCTCCTGAAATTCAATAAAATGCGAAATTTAAGTTGTTTGCGATTATACCGACTTTTCATGTCGGTGATCGTATTCGAAATAATCGTCGATGGCATCCTTAAGCAGCTCACAGGTTTTTGTCAGCGAGGAATTACGCACCTGTGCGCCGGCGATATCGAAATGTCCGCCGCCCTTAAGCCGTTCAAGGATGAGCTGGACGTTGATGGTTCCCTTGGAACGTCCCGATATCACTACGTCGCTGTCCATTTTTACCAATGCGAAGGATGCCTGAACGCCCTTGACACGGAGGAGCTTGTCTGCCACCTTTGAGGCGGTGACTCTGTCCTCGGGGGTGGAGGGACGGTCTACCGTAAGCCATGTGATGGCGATACAGTCACGGTAAATACGTGCCTTGGATTCGAATTCTCCGGTGAGGAGAAGCTCATCCAAGCTTTCGTTGAAGAATTCTCTTACAACGCCGGTGTGCGCGCCGCAGGAATAGAGATAATGGGTGATCTCAAAGGTTTGCGCACCTGCGTTTCTTGTATAGTTGTTTGTATCAAGCATAATGCCCGACAGCAATACCTCCGCTTCCTCCTTGTGCAGCTTATTTGAGAATCTGCTGCGAAGAAGGATTTCTGCAACGATCTCGCTGGCGGAGGATTTCGTTGCCTCAACGTATTGCAGAAAAGGCTCGAAGGGAAGTGCCTTTGTGAGGCGGTGGTGGTCAAGCACGGCAATGTGCGATACTGTTTCCGCAAGCTCACTTGCCTCGTAAATTTGAGGATTGTTTACGTCACAGATGATCAGCACGGTGTCGGAGTTGACAAGATCACGCGCGGCCTCCCTGCTGATGAAGATGTTTTCGTAGATTTTCAACGGCTCAAGCTGTGCGTAACAAATCGAAAAGCTCTCTACGGAACGGTCCACAACGATATGTACCGGAGGATGATTGTCCTCGTCTTCGTATTGATCCTCAAAGACAGACAGCGCAAAGCGAGCAACGCCTACGCAAGAGCCAATGGAGTCAAAATCAGGGGAGGAGTGTCCCATGATCAGCACACCGGAGGAATCGCGAATCTTCTTTTCAAGGAGTTCACCGGTTACGCGGGACGCAACAGAGGTGTTGTTTTCAATGATCTTGTGGGTTCCTCCGAAGTAGAGGTAGCCCTGCTCGCCCTCACGGCGCATTGCAATCTGGTTTCCGCCTCGGTTGATGGCGATATTGAGCGCGTCAAACGCGGCCTTTTCTTTGCTTTCGAGACTGCCGTCGATTGCCGCAATACCCATAGAAACCGTAATGGGGAAGCTGTTATCGCCGATCTTCAGATCCATAATGCGGTTTCTAATCTCGAAATCATTGAGGATCTGCTCGTCAAGCTTTTGCTTGGAAAAGACAGCGACGTATTTGTCGTTTTCATATTCCTTGATAAAGCCGTTCATCTCCTTGATCCAATCCTTAAGCAGATTCTCTGCTTCAACGGATGCGGAACGGTAATCCGCACGGACGTATTGAGTCAATTCCTGAAGGTTATCCAATACGATATATGCCACGACGGTACGTTCCTTATCCTCGCGCTCTGCAAGAGTAAGATAATCCTCCATGTCTCTGAACACGGTAAAATAATAGTTTTCACCGCGGATCTTGAAAACGTAGGAGACGACCTCGTAGCGCCTTCCGTCGGAAAGCCTTGTCAACGGTGTTTCGGGAATCGAAACGTCACGGGGCATATCGTACAGCGTTTCGCCAATGTAATCGTCGCGGTTTTTTGCACAGGCGATAATGGCTTCGGAGGGGATGGAGCAGAATTCCGAAAAGTCAATGCCGCTGACCGCTTTTCGGTATCCGAGAATGTCCTGCAGCGCACCGTTTATGATTTTGACCTTGCCGAAGCTGTCCATTATGGCGTACGGCATATCAATGATGTAACGGAACATATCGTATATTTCGGTTTCGATCTGCTTCGCCTCGTGCTTTGCGCGTTTTGTCTTCAATGCTCTTATGGTGCAGACCAGACAAAGCGTGCCGGCGGAGAACAGATAGATCAGAGGAGTGGCTACCGTGATGATAGAGACAACACTTTTGTTGTCGGGTGTTTTGACGAAAAGATTCAACACTGTCAAAAGGACCAATAAGACCATAGCTTCGATAACGCAAAAAATCATTGGTGTGCTCAGATCTACGCTGAATCTTGCAGATCTTCTCGACTGTGCGGAGACCTGCTTGCCGGAATTTGACCGTTGGTTACTCATTTGACTCTCCTTTCTCAAAATGATCCTTTGCCCACTGCTCAACCTCTGCGATTATGACGTAAAACGCACCCGTAAGCGCGAGAAGGATCAGAACCGAGGAGGATGTGAACGAGGACAAGGCGAATATAGCGATGGCGATCGCTGCAGATGCGATCAGACCGAGAAGATAGAACTTTTCAATCAGAACTTTCAAGGCCTCGTATCCCTTCAACGCGAGGAGAGGCATCAGTATATAGCAAAGGTTTGCACCCACTACTGCGGCAACGGAGGTTCCGCCCGAAGCGTTCGTGGTGTAGGTCAACACGTGCGCGACGATATAGATCAGTGCCGATGCTACGCTTGCTGTCAGTGTGGTCATATCCTTTGTGACCAGCTCACTAAGCCCCGCTGACTCAAGGATCCGACAATGAAGATTGTGAGCAAGGTAGACGGCGACCAGACAGATTGAAACCAGAAGACCGAAGGAGGAGTTTACCAGCAATTGGGCTTCGGCTTGAAGCTGACGGTGCAGAGAAGCGGAAATCGATTCCATTCCTGCCATCAGAAGAGCGGATTCGGTAAGATGAACGTAGCTTGCGCCAAGATCGGCACCTGCCAGGGAAACGGCTTCGAGCGAAACGCTTCCGTAGCGTGCCTTTAAAAGCAGAAGAAAGAATCCAAACGCTGTCGCAATGATAAAGGCCGAAGCGGATATGATAGAGGTTGTTTTACCTGTTTTGAAGCTGCTTGAGATTCCCAAAGCCAGCATAGGCGGATAGTATACCAATGCTACCAATGAGTATATAGGATCCTTGGTGATCGCAAATGCGATGCCGAAGGAGAGCACGGGCAGGATCAGAAGCAATATCCTTTGCAAGCCTCTTCCCGAATAGACGATCGCGGATCCTGTTCCGATACAGATCACCGACCCGAGGATCAACGCAGCGATTACCGGCGAGCCCGAATAGGAGATCAGAGAGAATCCGAATACTAACGTGATGACCATGACCGATAGCTTTTTAACAGTCATCAGAACGGTAAGTCCACACAAAAGGCAGACAATCCATGCAACTGCTGCTGTGTGGGCGGAATCCTTCAGAAGAAGAGGCAGAGGAAGCGTGCAAGCAACTGTAGTCAGAGAGAGGACGGCAAGCATATGATTCGGCAAGGCAAGGCTTGAGATGCCTCGGCTTCGTCTGTCGGAAATATTGTTTTCGGTTTGGTTATGCAATCTTGATTTTTCGGCGTTCATACGAGCCCTCCTTTCTTTGATTTCAAAATAGGCACACTTTCCACAATACCATTATACCATTATATCATACAAATGGAATTTTGTAAACAGCAAAATCGACTTTTTTTATTATTAAATGAAAGATTTTACATTTTTTGTGTAGAGACAAGCTTATTTCGCGCACAAAATCGTGTCGTGACAAGAAAATATAAAAGATTTTTCAAAAAAATTTGAAAAAGGTATTGCAATTGAGAAAATAATGTGCTATAATATGTGAAGAATAAGGTAAGCTTGAGTGGGTGTTAAAAATCCACTCTTAAATTTTGTATAAGCACTTTTTCGTTAAAATTGGCATGGAAAGGATTTTCGGTGGTGAAGCATGAAGAATAACGGAAGCAAAAACATCGCCTCTGCAGTCAAGGAATTGATTACGCCTACGGCTGATGAGATGGGGTATTATCTTTGGGACGTTGAATTTGTCAAAGAGGGTGCGGATAAGTATCTGCGCATTACTATTGATAATGAAGACGGTATCACCATTGAGGATTGCGAAAAGTTCCACAGAGCCATCGATCCCCTGCTTGACGAGGCAGATCCTATCAGCGAAGCGTATATTCTTGAGGTGTCCTCACCCGGAATCGAGCGCGAGCTCAAAACGGCTGCTCATGTAGAAGCTTGTGAGGGTTGGGACGTTGAGGTGAAGCTCTATGCGCCCAAAAACGGATCAAAGTCTTTCCGCGGCGTGCTTTGCGGCTATGATGAGGACGGCAATATCGTGATCGAGATCGGTGAAGAAAAAGTCCTCTTTAAGCCCGACGAGGTGGCGAAAATATCCACTTATTTTGACTTCGGTAATTCGTAATACACATAAAAATCGTTTGAAAGGATAATATAAAACAAAATGAACACAGAGTTTTTTACAGCGCTTGAGCTTCTTGAAAAGGAAGAAGGTATTCCCCAGGAGTATATGATCGAAAAGATCGAAGCAGCCCTGATTTCCGCATTCAAAAAGGAATACGGCAATAATACCAACGTGAGAGTGCATATCGACCCTGCGAAAAAGGACGTCAGAGTATACCAGCAGAAGGAAGTTGTTGAGGTGGTCGAGGATCCTATGATTCAGATCTCTCTTGAAGAGGCAAAGTCCATCAGCAAGCGTAACGTGCTCGGTGGTACTGTCGAGTTCGAGGTCAAAACCAAGAACTTCCGCCGTTTGTCTGCAGGCGCGGCAAAGTCTGTTATTATCCAGGCAATCCGCGAGGGTAAGCATAGGGCGATGCAGGAGGCTTACGAATCCAAGCGCGAGGAGATCATTACCGCTACCGTTAATAAGATTGATTACGAAACGGGTAATATTGTGCTTGATACCGGAACAGGCAATGCTGTTCTTCTGAAATCCGAGCAGATCCCCGGTGAGTATTACGAGGTAGGAGACAAGATCAAGGTGTTCATTCAGGAGGTCAACAAGGAGCTTCGCGGACCTCTGGTTACTCTTTCCAGAGTACACCCCGGCCTTGTCAGACGTATGTTTGAGCTCGAAATTCCCGAGATCACAGACGGTGTTGTCGTGATCAAGGGCGTATCCCGTGAGGCAGGCTCCAGAACCAAGATTGCAGTATACTCCAGAGATGAGAGCGTGGATCCCGTAGGCGCATGTATCGGTGCTCACGGTATGAGAATCGAGAGCATCCTTGACGAGCTTGGCGGCGAGAAGATCGATATTGTCAAGTACAGCGAGATTCCCGAGGAATACGTCACCGCGGCCCTCTCTCCCGCAACCGTTCTTTCCGCGGAGATGGAAAGCGAAAGATTCTGCCGCGTAACTGTTTCCCCCGATCAGCTTTCTCTTGCGATCGGTAAGGAGGGTCAGAACGTTCGTCTCGCGGCAAGATTGACCGGCGTGAAGATCGATATCAACGCAGAAGGCCTTGAGAAGAACACTCCCGTTTCCGAGTGAGCTTGAGCCTTACGGTAAACGGTTATGGAGAATAACGTACAAAAGGTGCGAAAGGTCCCGATGCGTCAGTGCTTGGGATGTAACGCACACAAGCCGAAACGCGAAATGATCAGAGTCGTGAGAACTCCCGAGGGTGAGATCGTTCTTGATTTCGTTGGAAAAAAATCGGGCAGAGGTGCATACGTTTGCCCTGCAAAGTCCTGCTTTGCAAAGGCGAGAAAGAGCAAGCGGATCGAGCATATTCTGGAATGCAGTATTCCTGAGGAGATCTACGACGAGATGGAAAAGACAATTTCCGAATCAGCGGAGGCCTGATCGGCGGAGGAGAGAGTATGACCGATGAAAAAAATCTCCTTTTGATGATCGGTATGTGCCGCGGAGCGGGAAAATTGATCATCGGAACACCGATGATATGTGAGCATTTGCGGAAGCTCGGTAACAAAAACTCGGCTTCCACCGACAGCACGTCCCCAAACGTCATCGTAATTGAGGCGTCGGACACGTCGGAAAACACGCATAAAAAGATCAGCGACAAATGCATATATTATAAAGTGAAACATATAAAAATAAACTCGACGTGCGAGATTTTGGGCAATGCCGTCGGGAAAAGCGCCGTGGCGGCGGTGGCAGTAGCGGATAAAAGCTTTTGCCGCGCGATCATGAGTAAGCTTGCAGAAGGCTGAACGGCGCAAGTAACATCGCAGAAAACCGGAAAGGTATGGGTATAATTTATGGCAGTAAAACCTCAGATCAAAGCAAATCAACTTGCAAAGGATCTTAATCTCAAGAGCAAGGATATCGTTGATATTATGGCGGAAAAGGGTATCGAGCTGAAAACGCAGAAATCCCTTGAGCCCCACGAATTCAACGTCCTTTTTGATGCTCTTACGTCCGCTCATCAGATTGAGGGGATCGACGACTATATTGACGGAGTGACCTTTATTCCCTCCAAGCTTGAAAAGGCAGAAAAGCAACCCGAGGCGGAGGTCTCGGCTCCTGTTGCACAGCCTGTCGAAAAGACAGCCGAGGAGAAGAGCGCTGTTTCTCAGAAGACCGAAAAGGCGGATAAGGGTGAAAAGACCAATGCTGCAGAAAAGTCTGAAAAGCTTGAAAAGCCTGTGAAGACAGAAAAGGCAGCTCCCGCAGAGGGAAAGACTCCTGTGCAGAATACTGCTCCCAAAAGCGAGCCCGTTGAGAAGCCTGCGGAGAAGCCCGCAGAGAAAGCTGTTGAAAAGCCCGTTGCCAAGACAGAGTCTGTCGCTGCCAAGACAGAGCCTGTAGCTAAGGATGCTGCGCAGAAAAAGCCCGAAGCTGCGCAGGCACCTATCAAAACGACGCCTAAGGTTGACAGAGCCGAGGCAATCGCGCGTGCAGCAGCTATCGAAAAGGCTGCACAGGAAAAGGCTATGCAGCGCGCGGCAAACGATAACAGACAGAAAAACGATAATAATAACAGAAAGGGAGACGGTCAGCCTCACACACGTGACAACGTTCGCCCCGACAACCGTCAGGAGCGTCCCGATAACCGTCAGGACAGAGGCTTTACTCCCAATAACTCAGGAGCGCAGAGACCTCAGGCACAGAATAACGACAGATTCTCCAAGATGGCTACTCCCGATTTTGAAAGACAGTCCAATCCTCAGAGAAGAGATGACAGAAAGCCTCAAAAGCCTCAGTTCAATAACAACAGAGGCGGTATGGGAATGATGGATAAGGATGACTACGTGCCCTCCGCGCCCAGAGAAAAATTCCAGCCTCAGGCAATCGTCCGTGCTCAGACTCCCAAGGGTGGAGACGGAACAAGCAAGAAGGGTGCGGCAAAGACCGTAGATATTCGTACCTCCTCCGTCGATCTTTCCAAGTATGACGAGAAGCTCGATACCTTTGTTTCCGAGGACGAGAGAGATCTCAGAAACAGCACCAATCAGAAGCTCAAGAAGCAGCAGAACCAGACCAGAGGAGAGAATACCTTCCAAAAGGGTAAAGCCGGAAAGAAGGGCGGTAAGCCCGAGCAGAAGGCTCCCGTTACCATCGTGAAGGGTCCTATGAAGGTTCAGATCCCCGAGGAGATCATGGTAAGCGATCTTGCGGCTATGCTGAAGGTTACCGTTGCCGAGGTGATCAAAAAGCTGTTGCTTCTTGGAGTAATGGCTACTGCTAACCAGACCGTTGACTTTGATACAGCGGCGCTTGTAGCCGTTGAGTGCGGTGCAGAGCCCGAAAAGGCGGTTGTGGTTACCATTGAAGAAAAGCTCTTTGACGAGGCAGAGGATACCGAAGAGCAGCTTGTGGGACGTGCTCCTGTCGTCTGCGTAATGGGTCACGTTGACCACGGTAAGACCTCGCTTCTCGACGCGATCAGACATACAAACGTTACTACCGGTGAAGCCGGCGGTATTACCCAGCACATCGGTGCTTACAGAGTAAAAATCAACGGCCAGGATATTACCTTCCTGGACACCCCCGGTCACGAAGCGTTTACAGCAATGCGTGCCCGTGGTGCACAGTCTACAGATATTGCAATCCTCGTGGTTGCGGCGGATGACGGCATTATGCCTCAGACCGTTGAGGCTATCAACCATGCAAAAGCAGCAGGTATTGATATCATCGTTGCGATCAACAAGATGGATAAGCCTACGGCAAATCCCGATGCCATTAAGCAAGAGCTGACCAAGTATGACCTCGTTCCCGAGGAGTGGGGCGGCGACGTTATCTGCGTTCCCGTATCCGCGCTGACAAGAATGGGTATTGAGGATCTTCTTGAGAACGTACTGCTTGTTGCAGAGGTGAAGGAGCTTAAGGCAAATCCCAACCGCCGTGCAAAGGGTCTCGTTATTGAGGCGAAGCTTGACCGCGGTCGCGGTCCCGTTGCTACCGTGCTCGTTCAGAACGGTACGCTCCGTAACGGAGATATCGTGATTGCGGGTACAGCCGTAGGACGTGTCAGAGCAATGACAGACCATAACGGTAAGCAGCTCAAGGTTGCAGGACCCTCCGTTCCCGTTGAGATCATCGGTCTTGCCGAGGTTCCTACAGCAGGTGATGAATTTGCGGCTGTTGAGGACGAGAGAATGGCAAGAGAGCTTGCTGATCAGAGAAAGGATAAGGCTAAGGAAGAGACCTTCAAGGCTAATGCCAGAGCGAACCTGAACGATCTGTTTGCACAGATCAGCGAGGGTATTAAGGATCTTAATATCATCGTTAAGGCAGACGTAGTCGGATCTGCAGAGGCAGTTAAGGCATCCTTGGTGAAGCTTTCCAACGAAGAAGTAAGAGTCAACGTAATCCACAGCGCGGTTGGCGGTATTACGGAGAACGACGTTATGTTTGCGGCGGCATCCAATGCCATCATAGTAGGCTTTAACGTTCGTCCCGATAAGGCGGCTCTTGACAGCGCTGAAAGACAGGGTGTTGATATGAGAACCTACCGTATCATTTACCAGTGTATCGAAGAGATTGAGGCGGCGATGAAGGGTATGCTTGCTCCTAAGTTCCGTGAAAATCTTCTCGGTCATGCAGAGGTGCGTCAGACGATTCACGTTCCCGGTGTGGGCACGATTGCAGGTTCTTATATCCTTGACGGTAAGATCTCGAGAAACGCACAGATCCGCGTGGTTCGTGACGGTATCGTGATCTTTGAGGACAAGATCTCCTCGCTTAAGAGATTCAAGGATGATGCCAAGGAAGTGGCTCAGGGCTACGAGTGCGGTGTCGGTCTTGAAAAGTTCAACGACATCAAGGAAGGCGATATTCTTGAGGCCTTCGTTATGGAAGAAATCGAAAGATAACCAACGCAAAATAATCCCGCGACAGTCAATGCAGGGCGCCTCTCAATCCACGATCGGATTTTGGCTCCCTGCATTGTTAATTTTAAATATTATTGGGAGGATGCTTGTATGACGGATATTGAAAGACTTCAACAGTTGATCGACGCCTCGAAAAGGATCGTGTTTTTCGGGGGCGCAGGTGTGTCTACCGAGAGTGGAATTAAGGATTTTCGGAGTGTAGACGGTCTTTATTCGCAAAAATATAAGTATCCGCCGGAAATGATCCTGCACGCAGATTTCTTTTGGAATAAAACAAAGGATTTTTACGATTTCTACCGTGAAAAGATGATCTGCGACAGCGCGCGACCCAACGCGGCGCACAAAAAGCTTGCGGAGCTTGAACGTGCAGGAAAGCTCAGCTGTGTGATCACGCAGAATATCGACGGATTGCATACCGAGGCAGGATCGGAAAGGGTGTACGAGCTTCACGGCTCGGTACACCGTAACAGATGCACCCGATGCAACCGCCCCTATTCTTTGGAGCATATTAAAGCAAGCGGCGGTGTGCCTGTATGCGCCTGCGGTGGGATCGTTAAGCCCGACGTTGTGCTCTATGGCGAACAGCTTGACAGCGATACGCTTGACGGAGCAATCCGGGCGATCTCAGACAGCGATCTCCTCATCGTGGGAGGCACCTCGTTGACGGTATATCCTGCAGCAGGATTGATTTCTTATTATGGCGGCAAGGAGCTGGTGTTGATTAACCGCGACGTGACGCAATATGATTCCGAGGCGACGCTGATCATTCGTGAGCCTATCGGAAAAACGTTGGAAATGATCAAGGTAGAGCCTGTAGAACGGTAATTGTATTGATTTTTGTACGAGGAGGTGAGAAAATGACCTTTGAAAAATCCTGTGGAGCGGTTGTTTTCCGTAATGAAAGAAAAGATGGAAAGCTGCAAAGATACGTTCTGATGATCAAGCATTCGATCCATAGCCACCATTCCTTTCCCAAGGGACACGTGGAAACGGGTGAAAGCGAGATTATGACAGCGGAAAGAGAGGTTTTTGAGGAAACCTCTGTCAAGATCCACATCAATGAAAAATTCCGTCAGCCTGTATATTACAGACCAAAGCCCGGTGTGAAAAAAGAGGTTATCTATTTTCTCGCCTTTACCAGACAGATTGAGACCAGCCCCCGTCCCGGTGAGGTGGCACAGGTGGAATGGATTCCGGTTGAGGAAGCAAGTCAGCTTTTGACTCACGACAACGACAAAAAGGTGCTGTCGATGGCGATTCAATACGTAAACGAAAAGCGATAAAAGGTTTTGCGGTGAAGCAAAACCTTTTATTTTACTTAAAAAACAAGACGTTGACAAGAATACAGCAGGCGATTCCCAAAATCGTGGGAATTATGGCGGCGGCGAGCGTCCACTTAACGTGGCCCGTCTCCTTTTTGACCGTCAACAGGGTAGTGGCACAGGGCCAATGAAAGAGCGAGAACAGCATGGTGCACAAGGCTGTTTCGTATGTCCATCCGTTGGAAACAAACAGCTCCTTGAGCTGTGACAGGTTGCTGATGTCGATCAAAGTATTGCTTGACGTGTATGCCATAATGATGATCGGGATCACAATTTCGTTGGCGGGCAATCCGAGAATGAATGCTATCAGGATCACACCGTCAAGTCCCATTAAGCGAGCAAACGGGTCGAGAAAATCCGAGCAAATGGCTAGCGGCGTGGTGTCTCCCACACGCAGGTTTGCCATCAGCCAGATCAGTATCCCTGCGGGAATTGCCGTGATTACGGCCCTGCCGAGAACGAAAGCTGTTCTGTCAAAGATCGATCGAATAATTACCTTGCCCCATTGAGGTCTTCTGTAAGGAGGAAGCTCTATCGTGAACGAGGAGGGGGTTCCCCGCAAAGCGGTCACCGATAAAAGCTTTGAAACAGCAAGCGTCATAAGGATAGATAAAAGAATAAATGCCGTCAGCAAAAGAGCTGAGACGAACGAGGATACAGCACCCGAAGCACTGCTGACAAAAAACATTGTAATGATCGAGATCAGCAGAGGGAAACGGCCGTTGCAGGGAACCAGACTGTTGGTCAGTATGGCAATCAATCGCTCTCGTGGAGAATCAATGATTCTGCAACCAACCACCCCTGCGGCATTGCAACCGAATCCCATACACATAGTCAGCGCTTGCTTGCCGCAGGTGTTGCATCTGTGAAAGCTTTTATCCAGATTGAATGCAACTCGCGGTAGGTATCCGGCATCCTCAAGTATGGTGAAAAGCGGAAAAAAGATTGCCATGGGAGGAAGCATTACCGATACGATCCAGGCAAGCACGCGGTATGCACCGTCCACTGTCAGCGATCGGAGCCACTCGGGAGCGCTGATCATATAAAAAAGCAGATTTATCCTGTCGCCGATCCCAAACAGGAGGCTTGATAGGTATGCGGAAACGTAATTTGCTCCTGTAATGGTGATCCAAAACACCAAAGCCAATAGCGCCAACATAATGGGATATGCCGTTTTTCGTCCTGTGAACAACCGATCAAGGACGCGATCCCTTTGATCCGATGCGCCGCTTTTCTTTTTGTGCTTGCAGATGCTTTTGCAGATCTGCTCTGCGGTGATGATCCCTGCCTCTGCAATCGCGGTACAGACGTCGTTGGAGGAAAATCCCTTTTCATTCAGTGTTTCCAACTCCTTTTTTACGGCGGCGCATATCATCGGATCGGTCAGCAGATCTACACCAAGCTGTTGAGATAGGTTGTCAAATAGGGAACGATCCTTTTCGCCCGAGAAGCTCTCCAACAATCTTAAGGCTAACCAAAAGGAAGGCAAGGCGCCGTGTGCTTTGCTGTCAAGGAGCCCCATAAGGCTCTTGGCTGCGTTTTCGATCTCCGCGGGATATTGGATGCTTCGCGGTTGCATGCTTTGTGAAGGGATGTTTGGCAGAATTTTTAAAAGATCGTCGAGCCCATCCTTGTTGCGGGCTACCGTCCCCACTACGGGGACGCCGAGCTCATCGGACAATCCCGCAAGATCGATCATAATACCCTTGTGCTTGGCTTCGTCTAACAGATTGACACAAACCACCGCTTGCTTTTTGATCTCCAACGTTTGGAGTACAAGATTCAGATTTCGCTCCAAGCAAACCGCGTCGCAAACGATGATCACGGCATCCGCATCTCCAAAGCAGAGATAGTTTCTTGCAATCTCCTCCTCGGGTGAATGCGACAGCAACGAGTACGTGCCGGGGATATCTACCGCGGAAAAAGAGATCACATTGTCCTCGATCGTATGTAATGAAAAAAAGCCTGTGGCACAACCCACCGTTTTGCCCGACCAATTCCCCGTGTGCTGCTTCATGCCTGTCAGCGCATTAAAAACTGTGCTTTTTCCAACGTTTGGGTTTCCTGCGATGGCAACGGTAAAGTCTGCTTCAAGCTGAGACTTATTTGCTTTGCCCTTTAAAATCGTGTTGTCGGTTTTTCGGCTCAGTCCCATACCGTGTCTCTCTCCCGTCTGACTGATACTGTCCTGCTGTCCGTATTTCGGATTGCGATGACCGCACCGCGTATCATAAATGCCTTCATGTCCTTTCCGGGACTTTTCGCGACGCATTTTACCCGTGTTCCTCTGATGAGCCCGATATCAAAAAATCTTCGTCTGAGGTTGTTGCACTCATCGACATTCAAAATTGTGGCATATTCGCCGGGTATCATATTGCATAAGCTGTCGATCTGATTCATATGTTTTCGCTCCGTTCAATATTTACAGATTGGGGTTTGCTTATTCACAGTATATTGGCTGCGGTGGCGAAGGGTTACGAATTTTGTCGCATGGAATTTAGTGAAAAGCTTCAAGTGTGGTGAAATTTCGGAAAGAGCATTGACAAAACGGGGCGAATGGTATAAAATAGAATTCATAAATATAAATTTTGAGGACACCGAAATGAACGACAAAATAGTAGTGATTTTTGATTTGGATGGCACGCTGCTTGATACCTTGGACGATATTGCCAATGCAGTAAACTATATGATGAGAAAGCATGGCTTCCCCGAAAGGACGAGGACGGCTATCAGAAAATTTTTAGGTAACGGAGCGCGCGACCTGATGAGGCGCTCGGTTCCCACCGATGTGGAAGGTGAAGATTTTGAAAAACTCCTCGCCGAGTATATGGAATATTATAACGCTCACTCAAAAATTCTGACTAAGCCATACGACGGTGTTCTTCCACTTCTTGCAGAGCTGAAAGCGGGCGGGATCAAGACCGCCGTGGTATCGAACAAGCCCGATATGACCGTAAAAGCACTTTGTAAAGAGTATTTCGGTAACCGCTTGGACTTTGCCCTCGGTGACAGACCCGATATAAAGAAAAAGCCGTCTGCAGCCCCCATTCTGCTCGCAATGAAGGAGCTTGGATGCGAGAGAGCGGTGTATGTGGGTGACTCCGAGGTGGACATCCTTGCCGCGAAAAATGCAGATCTGCCTTGCATCAGCCTGACCTGGGGATTTCGTGACCGAGAGCTTCTCGAGGAATATGGAGCTGCCCATTTTGCAGATACTGCCGATGAGCTGAAAAAACAGATATTCGGTTTGCTTTCGGAGGAGGCTTGATCATGCTTCCCGAAAGATTTAAAGAAAGAATGATTGCCCTTCTCGGAGAAGAGGAGGCAGGGGCGCTTTTCCGTTCCATTGAGAACGTGGATCCGATCAAGGCCTTTCGCGTCAATGGCATCAAGACCGACGTGGACTCGTTCGAGCAAGCCCTTCCCGAGATAGACCGCGAAAAAGTGAAGTTCCCCCCCAACGCCTATATTACCCGTGAAGCTTTTCCGGGAAGCCTTCCGTGTCATCATTCGGGTGCGATCTATATGCAGGACATTTCAGCGATGTCTACCGTGTATGCCGCAAAGGTGGAGAAGGGGGACTTGGTGTTGGATTCCTGCTCGGCCCCCGGCGGAAAGACCACACAGCTGGCAGAGCTTGCGGGAGAGGATGGAATCGTTGTTGCAAATGAGTACGAAAAAAAGCGTTGCAGGATTTTGCAAAGCAACGTGGAGCGTTTAGGCTGCAAAAACACGGTGGTTTGCAATTTGGATACCGCGGTGTTGGCAGAGCATTATCCCAACGTCTTCGACCTTGTGCTCTGCGATGCCCCCTGCTCGGGTGAAGGAATGTTCCGAAAGAACGAGCGCGCTATAGAGGAATGGAGCGAGGAAAACGTTCTGATGTGTGCTGAGAGACAAAGAGAGATCCTCGGAAACGTGGCAAAATGTGTCAAGAGCGGTGGAAGGCTGGTATATTCCACGTGTACTTTTTCGCCAGAAGAAGACGAAATGAACGTCAAATGGTTTCTTGATATGCATCCCGAATATGTGCTCACTGACGCGATGGATGCCTTGGTTCAGAATACTTCCGACGGTATCATGCTTGAGGGATGCTCTTATGATATGACGAAATGCAGACGGATCTGGCCTCACGCGTCCCAGGGCGAGGGCCAATTTATTGCGGTCTTTGAAAAGAGCAATACTTCGGATGAGAATATATGCGGAAAGCCTCAAAAGGATAAAAAGGGGAAAAAGCAACCCGATCAAAAAAGAAGCCGCACCGAGACAGAGGCGATTGCAGCGGCGCACAAGTTTTTGAAGGAAAATCTGATCAGAGAACTGCAGGGAGAGCTTGTATTGCTTGGCGAGTACGTTTATTTAAAGCCCAATATTCAGCTTCCACCCTTTGGGGTGTTTACGGCGGGAGTATGTATCGGAGAGCTCCAAAAAGGCAGATTTGTTCCGCATCATCAGTTGTTTTCGGCATACGGCAAGGAGTTTAAGCGAAGGCTTGAATTGAGCGGAGACGATTACAGAACGGAAGGCTATCTGAAGGGTGAGGAGATTCCCTGCGAGGATCAAGTCGTCTGTGATGCGGAAAAGACAGGTTGGGCAGCGGTTTTGATCGACGGATGCCCCACAGGCGGCGGCAAAATCAGCGGATCGGTATGTAAGAATCATTACCCGAAGGGGTTAAGAAATCAAAATTAAACTTAAATATTGGAGGATCATATGGCAAACGAAAAAATACCCGGAATGGGATTCCATCACGTAGCATTGCGTACTACGGATCTTGAAAAATCTCTTGCGTTTTACAAGGGACTCGGTATGAAGGAGGTCTGCCGTTGGGGCCAAGGCCCTATGGAGATCGTGATGCTGGATATCGGTGACGGTGGCAGACTTGAGGTCTTTGCAAACCGTGGAGTTGATTATCCCGCAGAGGGAAGATGGCAGCATTTTGCGGTTTCTGTTGATGACGTGGAGGCGGCCTTTGAACTGGCTCTTTCCTTAGGCGCAAAGCCTAATATCCTGCCCAAGATCGCACCCTTGGACGATGCAAAGCCTGCACCTATGGCAATTCAGGTCGCTTTCGTGGAAGGACCTGACGGCGAGCTGTTGGAATTTTTCAAGCAGGTGAAATAAAGCAAAATCAAAGGCTCGGTGACTTCTCACAAGGAAGTTTCCAAGCCTTTGATTTTTACTGTTTTATTCGCTTTTCACAGTATATGGATAAAGATATCCCCTTGCATGTGTGAGCGGATAGAGCTTGCTGCCTGTGTCGATTACCGTTCCGGGATTGATCACGCAGTTTGCCCCTATTTTTACATTGTCGCAGATTACCGAGCCTATATGTGCTTTGCCTGTGATATAGGTTCCCTCCGGCATATCGACGGTGACGTTCATCCCGTCAAGCCTTGTATTGGTAAGGATCGTACCTTGTCCGATCACGCTTTCATAACCCACGATAGAAGAAAGTACCTCGTTATGGCCGTAAAGCGTGGATCTGTCGAACAGAATACTGTTTTTCACGGCAGTAAACTCTCCGACCGTGGCAAAAGAACCGATGACCGACCCCTTTACGTAGGAAAAATGACAGATTTTGGCGCCGCCGCAGATGATAGCAGGCGCTTCGATCTTCGCAGTTGGTGAGAGATATGCGGAAATATGCACCCACACGTTTTCCGAGACCTCGTCATACTGATCGTATGGCAGATCGATGCCATGCTCGCTGATGTATGCCGATAGCCCCGGGATTGCATCCCAAGGGCAGGTGCGGTAAAGGGTCAGATTTTTGGCAACGGTTCGGGTGAGATCGAGACAGGGGCGTATTTTGTGCTCCGATTGGGAAGGGCTTCTTTTCTTTTCGGTGCTTGCTTCTTGCAGATTTTTTTGAGACATAGCGGACTCCTTTTGCGTTTTTCTTATTGTTTGACAAAAGGAGGATAAAATAAACCGTCATTTCCGAAAAAATGACGGTTTGAATCTTTTTAAAGCAGGGGAACGTTGTGCTCTTCACAAACACGAACCGTTTCCGCATCCCAGATGCTGGATTGTACCTCGCCAATGTGGGCACATCCCATCATCAGCATACAGAGACGCGACTGGCCGATACCGCCTCCAATCGTTAAAGGAAGCTCATCATGCAGTAGCATTTGGTGGAAGGGGAGAGCGCGACGGTGATCGCAGTTGGCGATGGTAAGCTGACGGTCGAGCGCATCGCTGTCAACACGGATACCCATAGAAGAGATTTCAAGGGAGCGGTCAAGCACGTCATCCCAGAAGAAGATATCTCCGTTGAGCTGCCAATCGTCGTAGTCGGGAGCTCTGCCGTCGTGAGGCTGTCCGGATTTTAATTTTCCGCCGATCTGCATAATAAAGGCGGTTTTGTGCTCGCGCAGATATGCATGCTCGCGCTCCGAGGGAGTCAGATCGGGATACATGTCCTCAAGCTCCTGCGTCGTCACAAAGGAGACGTTGGGGCAGAGATTGGTGCGCAGCTGAGGATAGCGAACGTGAAGCAGATCATTTGTGGTACAGATGGCGCGAACGATGGAACGAACGATCAGCTTGAGGTAATCAAGATTTCGGTTTTCGCGGGTAATGATCTTTTCCCAGTCCCATTGGTCAACGTAGATCGAGTGGATGTTGTCAAGCTCCTCGTCACGACGAATCGCGTTCATATCGGTATACAGACCGTTGCCAACGCTAAATCCGTATCTTTTCAGCGCAAGTCTCTTCCATTTCGCAAGGGAATGCACGACCTGTGCTTCCGCGCCGATTGCGGGCACGTCAAAGGAAACGGGGCGTTCCACACCGCTGAGGTTATCGTTAAGTCCGGACGCCTCGGTTACGAAAAGGGGCGCGGAGACTCTTTTCAGATTGAGAATGGAGGCAAACTCCTCCTGAAACGTATTTTTGATAAACGCAATGGCTCTTTGCGTGTCATAAGCATCGAGCACGGGCTTGTAGCCCTCGGGAATATAGCTTTTTTTCATAATCAATTGCTCCGTTTGCCGCAGATTGCAGAACCGACCGACTACGGCGATTCAGTCGGTTAAAATAATATAGCCTATTATAGCAGATTTTTCGTTGTTCGTCAATAGATTTGTATGATTTTTTTGCATTTGACGGAATGCGAGCGAATGATATGAGTGCTATGCCTTTAGGTAATGCTTGCGTTTTTTGTTGCAGCTTTCATCAAAATAAGCGAAAATGTTGCATATTTGTTTGAAAAAGTGTGATTGTGCAAAATGTTTTTGATTTTTAGGCCTTGCAAAAAAAGACGGGCTGTGGTATAATAAAAATATATATGCGATGCATTTTCAATACTTTGGAGGTTTATTGATATGGGAAAAGAAAGAGATCAGGTGCCTGCAAATCTCAAATGGAGAGTTGAGGACATCTTTGAAACGGTAGATGAATGGAATAAGGTTTATGATGAGGTCTCGGAAAAGCTGGATTTCTCAAAATATGAGGGCAAGCTGTCCGATCCCGATATGCTGTTTGCATGCCTTGAAGGTATCAATGAGGTCATGATCGACGTCAATCGCTTGGCGGCATATGCATTTCTTCGTCACGATGAGGATACCAGAAAATCCGAATTCGCAGCACTTCAGTCGAGAATGGATACCTTGGAAATGAAGCTGATGGGCGGTATCGCCTTTGTGAATCCCGAGCTGACAGAGCTTCCCGTGGAAACGTTGGAGAAGTTTGCTGCTGACGAGCGCTTCAAGGATTACGATTATACACTCCGTCAGGTGATCAAACGCAAGCCTCACGTGCTTTCCAAGGAGATCGAGGGCTTGTTGTCACAGGAAAGCCGCATTTTTGATGGCTTCAGACAGGTGTTCACTATGATCGATAATGCGGATTTCCCTTATCCTACCGTCAAGGTGAACGGTGAGAAGGTGCAGTTGACGCACGGTATGTATGGCGTTCTGCTTCACTCCCCCGACAGAAAGGTTCGCCGCGACACCTTCCGTGCATATTATAAGGCATACATCGGTCTGATCAATACGATCACTGCGGCTTACGTTGGAAACGTAGATAAGGACGTGTTCCTTGCGCGCGCAAGAAAGTACGATTCCTCGCTCCAAAAGGCACTTGATAGCGAGGACGTTGATGTAAAGGTATATCAGAACCTGCTCAAGAGCGTCAAGAAGGGTCTGCCTCTGCTTCACAGATACTACAGAGACAAGAAGAAGCTGATGGGCCTCAAGTCTATGCATATGTATGACGTTTACGTTTCTCCCGTTGAGGATGCTGAGATCAAGGTGGATTACGAGGACGCATTCAAGATCGTAAAGGAGGGCTTGGCTCCCCTTGGCGCAAGATATCAGGAGCTGCTTCAGGAGGCGCACGACAATGGCTGGATCGACGTAGAGGAGACCGATGGCAAGAGAAGCGGTGCGTACAGCGCCAGCATTTACGGCTTGAAGCACCCTTACGTTCTTCTGAACTATCAGAAGACCACAAGCGATGTGTTCACCCTTGCGCATGAGCTGGGTCACGCGATGCATTCTTATCATTCCGAACGAAATCAGCCTCAGGAAAAGGCGGATTATAAGATCTTTGTCGCAGAGGTGGCAAGTACCGTAAACGAGGTTCTGCTTCTTAAGTATCTGATGAAGACCACTACGGATACAAAGCTGAAGAAGTATCTGCTCTCCTATTATATGGATATGCTGAAGGGTACCTTGTTCAGACAGACGCAGTTTGCTGAGTTTGAGTATATTGCACACGATATGGCAGAGAAGGGTCAGCCGCTTACGAAGGATGCCCTCAATGAGGTCTATTACGGTCTGAATAAGAAGTATTATGGCAGAAGTGTCGTGAGCGACCCCGAAATTGCTTATGAGTGGGCGAGAATTCCTCATCTTTACAGAGAATTTTACGTTTATAAGTATGCAACAGGTATTATTTCCGCGGTTTCCATTGCGGAAAGAATCTATAACGAGGGCGAGAGTGCTGTTGAGGATTATTTCAAGTTCCTTTCCTCGGGTGGAAGCGACAGTCCCGTTGAGCTTCTGAAGCTTGCAGGTGTAGACCTTACCAAGATGGATGCGTTCAATTCTTGTATGGCATCCTTTAAGGCCGCTTTGGAGGAGTTTGAAGCAATCGAATGATCATAAATTGCTACAGCGGATACAGTTTTTTTAGTAGGAGGTAGCCTCGTGGAGGATATTAAGTCAATAATCGCAGAAAACATTGTGCGACTGCGACGCAACAGCGGGCTGACACAGATCGAGCTTGCGGAAAAATTGAATTATTCGGATAAGGCTGTCTCAAAGTGGGAAAGAGGAGAGTCTGTGCCCGATATCAGCGTGCTGAAGGCGATAGCCGATCTCTTTGGAGTAACGGTTGATTATCTGATCACAGCTGACCACAAGGACGAGATTGTGACAGACGATCCCGAGCAGATCAAGCAGATGGAGGACAAACAGCGCAGAAGAAAAAGAAAGCGTGTTATGATCGCGGGAATGAGCGTGTTGCTGGTTTGGCTGGTTGCTGCCTGTGTCTTCGTTCCTATTGACATCGCTTTAAAGAATACCTTTGCTCATTGGATTACCTTTGCTTATGCGGTGCCGGTCTCAATGCTTGTATGGTTGATATTCAATGCGATGTGGTTCAATCGCAGAAGAAACTTTTTGATCATCTCTTTGATGGTCTGGACCTTGCTTACAGCGATCCATCTTACAATTTTGATCTTCGGATATAATATTTGGCAGTTCTATCTTTTGGGAATTCCCGGACAGCTGATTATTATATTGTGGTCGATTATAGGAAAAAAGAGTTAATTACATAAAGTCAGAATGCCGTTGCACTTGCAACGGCATTCTGACTGTCGAAAAAGCTGTTATACCGCAAGAAGGAAAAGAAAAGAGCGAGAGCAATTTGAAAAATTCCAATATATAATGAATCCCAAGGCACTCATCGAAAGCGCCTTGGGATTTCTTGCTTTTTCCGTTCTTACACTCTGCCGTACGCCTGTACGGCTACGAATGTAAGAACGAAAAATATACCTACCTTTTTCGAAGTCTTATTATATAGCAACAGCCTTTTTCAGACTTCTTCGGTATAATCTTGTCAGGGTATAACAGGTATAGCGCAATATGGCTATAGGGAGCAGGCTGAGTATGAAATTCACGATGAATACCGGTATCCATACGGAGGGGGAGTGGCAAAGCGGGATGAAGGCTACCAAAAAACCAAGCAAGGCATTTGCCAGATGGATCACCATCCCGTAGTTGGCTTCCATAATAAATCGGCCAAGATATTCGGTGTCGCTCACCTCTTCAAGCTTGTCCTTGTGGAAGCTTGTGAATCCGCCAAGCTCGGGAACCAAGTCCTTCCAAGCCTTGATTTTTAAGCGGTTATAAAAATCACGTTCTGTTTTGGAGACCGTAAATAGCCTTTTGTCGGGTGAATACCAACGCGTGGGTGTCAATCGGCGAATGATCAGCGCGGATAAGCCATCGATGGCAATTGCCGCAACGGCACCTATTGTTACCGATAAAAATGCACCGATTGCCAATTCTGCCGAAAAGGTGGGAGCAAGCAGGATCTTTGTCCCTGCGGTGATGATTATGCTGATGATGATAACTGTCAGGTAGAGGAGCACGGATTCACTTCTCCTTCCGTGGTGTATTCCAACTGAATGCCATAAAAGGCTTCGTATGTTGCCTTCCATAGCTTGTAGTTTTCGAGGCACATCCTCATACTGTTTTCGCGCAAGGACAGCGCTTTATCAGGGAAGATTGCAGGCAGAATGTGAACGGTATACGCTTGGATCGGCATCCCGTCGGCGTCATGGCGATCGGTATCCTCGAGGGTAATAAAGATCGGCAGGACGGGGACGTTTTCCTTTGCCGCAAAGCGAAAGCTGCCAAGCTTCAAGGGACGCGGCTTTCTGTAGTTGTGCCACATTCCTTGCTCGGGATAGATCAGTATCTTTTCTCCTCTTGAAAAGAGAACGTGCAACGCGGCTAACAGCTCCTTCATACAGCTTAACGAGGAAGAGAGGGGAAGCGTGTTACAGTGACGGAACAGATAGCCGTAAAGACCCGGGAAGGATGTGTAGTTACCCTCACGGATGATCTTGTAGAGATCACGTTTTCCGAGTATGGGCGCTACAGCTTTATAAACAGCATAATTGTCAAATACGCTGAAGTGGTTGCAGGTGATCAACGCGCCGGTGCTTTCGATAGCTGAAAGATTTTCACGGCCTTTGATCTCCTTGAGCACCACGTCACCGTTTTTCATCATTTTTTCAAAATGATTTTGTCCAACCTTGTTAGCGATGCGCTTGGCAATCCTTGTGGACAGCTTTTTGCAGGTGTAGTCTACCTCTCCCGGGCGCAGAGGACGCGTGGGCGGATCGTCGTTAACGTCACGGTCAAAAAGGCCTCTTTTTTCATAATCCGCTATTCTGTCGAGAATCAGCTGACGTTCCTTTGAAATTGCCATATTAATCTCCATTCCGCCGCCATGCGGGGTTCCCCAAAGCTCACTACATTCGCTTCGGGGAACCCCGCGGCGGCACAAATAGTAATCGATGAATTTTGCCGGCAAGGCAAAATTCGCGCGTGAATTACGCCACAGGCGAACAGTGGAGCTCACTACACCGCCTTGCGGTAGAATTACCTATAAGTGAGAAGTAACTTTCACGCTAAACCTCTACGCAAACCAAAGCGTCAAGCTCAAGCTCATGATTGCTTTCCTGCTCAATCTCGGTAAGTGCCAATTGTACCAGTCCCGCATATTGCTTGCTGTCGCGAAGCTTCTCGTCCTCTGTGTAGGCTTCCTTAGCGTTCAACAGACATTCGTATATTGGCGTTTTTGCCGCATATTCCCAAAACAACTCGCCATAAGGAACGTTATCATATTTCCAGGGCTTGAAGTTGATCTTGTAGTGCGCGATCTTGGGAATACGGTTTCTGTCGGAATCGGGCATCGGCGTTTTATTCCACTTCAAGGGAAGCTGATATACCTTTCCGTAGCAGAGCTTGTTCAGATAATCCTGATCCTGCGCAACTCTATAGGTTCGTTGGCTCAACATGTCTGCAAATTGCTTCTCGATCTGTACCCGTCTCATTTCGGCAAGGTTCATAACAAGAATTCCCGCATTGAAATATTCGGTTCTCGGGATCTTCAGAACCTGCTCGGAATACTGTGCGAATACTTCGATATCTGCAATGATCTCGTCGTTGACCGCAGCTACCAGATTTTTGCCCAGGGGGCTGTGGTACAGATTTGCAACGTCAGCGGTCAGGACGATGTCGCAGTCAAGATAGACACCGCGATCGTATTGAGAAAACATTTCAGGTACAAAGAAGCGATAATAGGTCGCCTTGGTGTAATAATCGCGCATATGCAATCTTGAGTAGATGGATTTCAGCTTTTCGGCGACCTCCACGAAATCGACGAAAACGTTTTCGGTCTGCATCCCTTTGAGGAGCGCCTTGTTTTCGTCGGAAAGTGTGTCAATGAGAATGTTTATGTGATAGTCATATCTGCGAGAGCTGTTGTCAATAAGGGATCTGAGTGCAACGCAGAGGAAGGGGGCGTAGCAATCGTCCACTGCGAAGAAAACGGGAATGCACTCTCTTTTTTTTGCTTTGATGTTGTTCATAACAAAATCCTTTCACTGATTCTTTGGCTTTGTAAATGTTTGCATTAGAACGTCGGCAATAGCATAACCGCTGCTAATCGCCGATCACTGCTATTATCATACCTCGCACGGGCGGTAGAGTCAAGGAACCCTGCCGATTTGGAGGTCTACGGTTAAGATAGAGCCTCTCTACTGACAAGAAAAAGCAACTCTACCGATGGTAGAGTTGCCGAAAACCCTTGTAATATAAGGAAATTTATGGATGGGATCAAATGCTTGAAACAATCTGTTTTTTTCGTATCTCCCCGGGGGAGAGCTTGTATCTCGCCTTGAACGCGCGCCAAAAAGCGGAGAAATCGCCGTATCCAACGGAGCTTGCTACCCTCTCTGCAGGGATATCCGTGTTTTCCAAAAGCCATAGTGCGTGCTCCATACGAGTGTTGATCAGATGCCTGTGAGGAGTGATGCAGAATTCTTTTTTGAAAATACGAGTTAGATAATCCTCGGTATATCCGAATTTTTTGGCAAGCTGTTGCATCGAGATTTCGGATGCATATTCCGATTCAAGATAGCTCTTGACAAGTGTGGCAGTGCTGTTGCGCGATCTGTTGTCACCCGACAGCTCTCCGAAAATTCTGTACATATACGCGCTCAGCGTGAATGGGTTGCAGCTCTTAGCCTTCGTGGCTTCGCAAAGCTGCTCTGCAAGTCGGAGAACTCTTGCGGCATCATATCTGCCTCGCAGATCAAGCCCTGCGTCGCCGTCGGAAAAGGAACCGAAAAATTCAACGTAATAATAAACGGGAGGATCTGAAAGGGGGATGCCTTGCTGGAGAAGCTGTTGTCGCTGTATGTAATAATCTCCCGCTTCCAAAGAGATCTCGGAGCCGTTTTCCAAAAAGCGAAGCGTTCCTGAAATCATCAATATCAATACGCTGCGTTCGCTGATTCTGGTTATATGCTCCTCTCCTTGGAGAAAGACTTTTTTGTTACATATGAAAAACTCGGGGGCAGGGGAATGATTCAGTAGCATATTGGCCTCCTCTGAAGTCGGAATTTGCAAGGAATTGTGCGCTCGCTACAATTGCGGTTGCATGTTCTATATGTTATTATATATTATGAGGATGAGAATGTCAACCCTCAGATTAGAAACGGAAAGGCAGATTTTTTATGAAGGATAAGTATTCGTTTTTTACAACCAAGGAGATCAAGCCCCAAGGTTGGCTTCGCCGCCAAATAGAGCTACAGGCAAAGGGGCTTTGCGGCAATCTTGATAAGGTCTGGCCCGATATACGTGACAGCGCGTGGATCGGCGGATGCCGTGAAGGATGGGAAAGAGTGCCGTATTGGCTTGACGGCTTTATTCCTATGGCATATCTGCTTGATGATGAAGATATGAAAGCAAGAGCCAAGCGATATATCGATAAGATCATTGAAAATCAGCAGGACGACGGCTGGATCTGTCCTAACGGTAATACTCCAAGAGATAAATATGATACTTGGGCTGTAAGCTTGATATCCAAGGTGCTTACGGTTTATTATGAGTGCTCGGGAGACGAAAGAGTGCCCGCGGTCGTCTATAAGGTTTTGAAAAATTATTATGAGCTTTTGTCAAATGATAGCATCAAGCTGTTTGGTTGGGGAAAGTTCCGTTGGTTTGAGTGCTTTGTTGCGTTGCGCTTTGTGAAGGGGTATTATCCTGCTGAGAACTGGATGGATGAGCTTGCAAGGCTTTTGAAGGAGCAGGGTGCAGATTATGAAAGCTTTACGGATATGTGGCAGAAACCGGTCAATCATTGGGATTTTCGTACGCATATCGTCAATCTTGCGATGATGTTCAAGTATGAGGCGATCTCGGCAGGCACTTTGGGAGACGAATACAGGGACGTTGCGAATAAGCTGTATCGTTTTTTGAGAAAGCGTCACGGTAACGTTACGGGCTTCTTAACAGGAGACGAATGCCTTTCTGGTAAGTCTCCGATCCAAGGCACCGAGCTTTGCGCCGTGGTTGAGATGATGTATAGCTGTGAATGGCTATATGCATGTACGGGGGATAGCAGATGGGCGGATCTTTTGGAGCTGCAGGCGTTTAATGCGCTTCCCGCGACGATATCTGATGATATGTGGGCGCATCAGTACGATCAGATGAGCAATCAGATCGAGTGTGCACCGATCGCGGGTAATCCTCCCTTTGGCACAAACGGTGCTTCGGCTCACGTGTTTGGCCTTGAACCGAACTATGGCTGTTGTACTGCGAACTTTGGTCAAGGTTGGCCTAAGTTGGCCCTTTCAGCGTTTATGAAGGCCGATGACGGTGTTGTGTGTGTGACGGCGATCCCGTCGGAGGTGTCGTTCGATCATAAGGGGGCGCATCTTTGCGTTTCGCTTGAAACCGATTATCCCTTTAAAAATAATTTTGTTTACAAAATTTACTCCGATAGGAAGACATCTGCCAAGCTGCGGGTTCGTATTCCGCAATTTGCGAAAAATGTCTATGTGAATGGGGAACTAGTGAGCAAAAAGAATATGCTGATCTTCGGTGGATTCGACGTGGGTGAGACGATCATTCGCCTGTCTTTTGATGTGGATGCTGAGTTGAAGCCAACACCTGCCGGACTTTTGACGGCACGACGCGGTTCTCTTTTGTTTGCGTTGCCGATACAGTATGAGACAAACACTGTTGAGTATATGTCTGCGGGAGTAGAGCGTAAATTCCCGTATTGCGATTATCATTATTTCGGTAAATCCGATTGGAATTTCGGCTTTGCAAGCGACCTTTTGACGGTTAAAGAAAACGACGTTTCCGATATTCCATTTTCAGCAGACCTGCCTGCGGTCACCTTGACTGCAGAGCTTTGCCATATCGATTGGGGATACGAGCCTCGTTACGATTCGATCTGTGCCGCCAAGCCGGAAAGACGTGAGGCGCTGGATGATCCTCAAAAGACGATGTTGGTTCCGTACGGAGCAGCAAAGCTTCGAATGACGGAAATGCCTAAGGTGAAATTCAAATAATCCGAAACAATATGAAGCTGCTGCGAGCCTAAGGGGCGAAGCGGCAGCTTTGCTTTTTTGTTAGACAATATCGAAGATCGCTATCTTTCGGGGTGGCGATCTTTTTTGCGATTAATTTTCACGTAGTTATTTTGATGAAAAATAAACAAATAATAGAAAAATCAACAAAAAGTAAAATTGTTATGCCGAATGCTTATATAAGGACGCATTTGTAACGGATCGAACCTCGTCGCAATGATGTTTGACAAATAGTTTAACAGTTGATATAATTCAAAGGATGTGTAAACATAATACTGTTTAAGCGCCACATATATTAAATTGAAAGGAATTGTTATATGGACTGGGTCAAAAAAATCAAAAATTACGAGACTTTTTTAATTGAGGAAGAGAAAAGCGAGGCGACGATGGAAAAATATATTCGGGACGTAAAGGCCTTTGTGAAGTATCTCGGAGAGCGTGAGCTGTCAAAACAAGAGGTTGTAGGCTACAAAAAGAGCTTGTCGGAGAATTATGCCCCCGCAAGTATTAATTCGATGCTGGTTTCGGTAAACGCCTTTCTGCGTTTCATTCAATGTGCCGATTGCTGTGTGAAGCTTTTGCACATACAAAGACAAATGTTTGTGAGCGAAAAGAAAGAGCTTACAACAGCCGAGTACCGCAGACTGTTGAAAGCCGCACAGGGAACAAGATTGGAGCTTGTGATACGAACGATTTGCGAAACGGGCATCAGAGTAAGTGAGCTGAAATATATTACGGTAAATGCAGTAGAACAGTCACAAACGGTGGTGGATTGCAAAAATAAAAAAAGGGTGATCTTTATTCCATCACCACTCAGAACGATTCTATTAAAATATATAAAACAGGCGGGTATAAAAAAAGGAAGTGTCTTTGTGACCAAAAATGGCATACCTTTAAATAGAAGTAATATATGGAGAGATATGAAAGCTCTTTGTAAAAAAGCGAACGTGGAAGCTGGGAAGGTCTTTCCGCATAACTTGCGGCACCTTTTTGCAAGGACCTTTTATTCCATTGAGCACGATATCATCCGCCTTGCAGACCTGCTGGGGCACAGTAGCGTAAACACAACAAGGATCTATACAATTGAAACTGGCAAAAGACATTTAAGCTGCCTTGAAAAGATACACAAAAGGTTGATGACATAATATTCATTATGTCATTATGTGAGTAACATAATATTCATTATGTTGTCATAATACTTTTGTGTTGAGGCTAACTGTTGTAAATTGAGCTTCAAGGAGCAATTAGCTTGTCTAAATAAAAATTAACATCAATAAAAAACAGCGCAAAAAAGCAACCGGCATAAAAATGGTATTTGTTCCGGTTGGTTTTTTGCGCAAAAATTGACAAAATTCGAATTTTTTTAATTTTTTTCAAAAAAGTATTGAAATGCGATTGAAAATGTGATATAATCTAATGGATTATAGTGGGGTTATGTTGTCAGAGCCAACAACATAATGAATATTATGTTGCTCACAGTTTGTTTGTCGTGCTGCCGGGCGTGGCGAACGAAAAGAAGGAGATGAAATATGGCAGAAGTTAAAACTGTAAGTACTGAAAAGGTATGGATGAAGTATTATTCTGAGGAAACCAAAAATGCGAGTTTCCCAAGAATGAAGGTCTATTCCTTTTTGAAAGAGGTTAACAAAACCAGACTTCATGATACGGCGATCTACTACTACGGTACAAGGATCACCGTGAAAAAACTGATAGAAAGAATCGATGAATGTGCCGATGCCTTTGCAGCATTGGGGGTGACGCAGGGTCATACGGTTTCGCTTCTTTCTGCGTCCACTCCTGAGTCGATCATTACGCTGTATGCTCTTAACAAAATGGGTGCAACGGTAAATGCGATTGACCCTAGGATGGACGTCAAGAGCATTTCTCGAATGGTATGCAATTCGGGCTCCGAAATCTTAATGGCAATCGACATCGCATATCCCAAGGTTGCAAAGATCCTTTCGGAGATCAACCAAAAGCACATTATCATTCAATCCTCGGCAACGTCTCTTCCGCCTCTTAAGAAAATTGCGGTTAAGATCGCCTCAAGAAGCTCGATTCCTTACGGTAAGCGCGGCATTATCAGCTGGGATACCTTCATCGAGGGCGCGAAAAACGGCATGGCACAGGAAGCAGAGTACGTTGGCGATGCTACCGTTGCGATTACGTATACGGGCGGAACGACCGGATTCCCGAAGGGTGTTATGCTTACCAATGACAGCATGAATGCCGTTGCGTTCAACTTCATTCACGCGGGAATCGTCCACGAGAAGGGTCAGCGCTTCCTTGGAATTATGCCGATCTTCTCATCCTACGGTCTCGTTTGTGGAATTCATATGCCCTTGACCTTGGGTCTTGAGCTTGCCCTGATTCCAAGATTCTATCCTCTGAAGATGGGTGAATACGTGAAGAAATACAAGCCCGAGCATATGATCGCTACACCTGCCTTCTACGAGATCCTGATCGACAGCGAGGAAATGAAAAACTTTGATCTTTCCTTCGTGCTGACCTTGGGCTCGGGAGGCGACTCTATGAATGCAGGCTTGGAAACCAAGATGCAGGCGTTTATGGACAGCCACGGCATACGTTATCCCTTGGCACAGGGATACGGCATGAGCGAGGTGTCTGCCGCGGCAACCTTCTGTGTTAACGACAGATACAAGAAGGGAAGCGTTGGTATTCCTTGCGTGACCACCACCATCGGCATTTTCGACCCCGAGACAGGCGAAGAATTGGGTTACAATACCCCCGGCGAGGTCTGTATCACGGGCGAGTCTATGATGAAGGGTTACTTCAACAACAAGGAAGAAACCGACTTCGTTATGCGCAAGCACGCAGACGGAAAGGTTTGGATCCATTCGGGTGATATCGGCTCTATTGATGAAGACGGTTTCGTTTACATACAAGGCCGCGTTAAGCGCATGATCACAAGATTTGACGGACATAAGGTGTTCCCGATCACCATCGAAAGCTTCATAGCGGAGCATGAGCTGGTGCATAGCTGCTCGGTAATCGGTGTAAACGACCGTGAGCGCACACAGGGACAGTACCCGATGGCGGTCATTGAGCTTGTTGCAGGCGTGGACGTGTCAAGAAGAGACGAGATCTGTCGCGAGATCTACCACAAGTGCCTGGAGCAGCTGGAGGAGCGCGGAAGACCTGTTGCGGTCGTATGCGTTGACGAGGTGCCTTTGACAGCGATGGGTAAAAACGACTACAGAACGTTGGAGAAGGACTTTAAGTACTTTGACTACGTTGCATGGGCTAAAGAAGCCTGAGTCTGCCTAAGCTATCGGCTTAAGCAAAGACGATAATCGCGATACGCATTTGCGTTAGCGTTTATATAAATTGGAGAATTTCGACGGTGACAATTTTAGCAGAGAAAGTTTGATTGCCTCAGCTTGAATGACTCCAGAAAATATAATTAATTTACATAAGGTGTGGAATAAAGATTCCATACCGGAAAGGATTTGAAATGAATTTCAAAACAATCAGTTTGAAGGTTCTTTCTGTGTTGATGGCGACTTTGTTGCTGGTCGGCGTATGTGCACCTACGGTTAGTGCGGTGTCTGAAAATGCCGGAAAGTATACGCAAGAACCTACTTCTAACACAGAAGTGAACTACGTTTCAATTGGTGACTCCATGGCTAACGGCTATTGCTTCGATGGCTATGAGCAGGGCAATGGTGCTGCCATTGATTTCTTGAATGGCAAGGGCGTGTATGGCGAAGGTGCCTACCCTCTGCAGTTCGAGGCTTACTTGACCGAAAAGGGCTACGATGTCAACCATACCAAGTTGGCACTGTCTGCTTTGCGCGCAGAAGATCTGCTGTATCTGCTGGGCGGTCGTGATGAGCCCACCGATGGTTGGCAGAATCAGCCCAACGGCTATGCTGAAGTTGATGATGATGCTACTCTGCAGAAGTTCTACCAGGAAACTGTTACTGATGCAGACATCATTACTTTGGGTATCGGTAATGCATCCTTCGGTGCATATATGCTGCATAGAGTAACCGATGCACTTGGTGTATTTGGCGCTTCTCTGGACGAGGATGAGAAGGTCACACTGGACGATGCATTGGCTCTGGTAGAAGATGATGACATGAAGAATATCATTAAAGCCATCTATGCTGATCTGATGAAGCAGATTGAGGGTGTTGATCTGACTTCCTATGGTTTGGAAGCAGATGTTAGTGTAATTTGCGATGTGGTTGCCTATACTGTGGCAGGCTACTTGGTAAACTATAGAGGCTGTATTGATAAGATCTTGTCTATGAATCCCGATGTAGAGATCATCTTGGTTGGTTTGATGAATACTACTTACGGTATGACCATTACCGATGAGAATGGTGAGGTTATATTGGAAATCGGCGATATGATGGATGAGATGTTTGGCATCCTCAACACCTATATGGCAGGTATTTCTGCTCAAATGCAACTCAAGGGCCAGTATAAAGATGCGTCCATCTATTATGCCGCACAGCCCAACCCCCTGTTCATCTCTCAGGCATTTGATGAACTGGCTGCAGAAGGCTGGAATAGCATTGACTGTGGTGAGGCTGATTGTACTGATTGCACAGATAAGGACCCTGCAACAGTCTGTGAGAATGGCCGCCTGTCTGGTACCATTGTTCGTGACCGTAACATTACTGCATATAATGATTCTCTGCGTGAGATGATTGCAGCGTCTTTCGTTAAGCCTTATTTCCCGGATAAAACTTTGCCTGCTCTTGTGTTGGCTGATGTCGAGGCATTTGAGGCTAATCCCCCCGCTTGGACTAATGCTAGTGATGGCTATGGTTTTACGGGAACAGACGGTGACCTTAAGAACCTGTCTATTGCAATCTACTTGGGCATTGAGGATGCTGTAGCAAAAAGTACCAACACCATGGATATTCCCATGGACGGCTTGCTGACTATTGCTACTGATATTGGCAGTGTCTTTACTGAGTTGGAATTGGATGTACAGGAACCCGAGAATACTCCTGTCAAGGCAAGGGAGATTCTGGGAACTTATCTGACTTCCACCGAAAAGCTCTCTGGTATGTGCATGATTTATGCACTGTTCAAGGTTGGTAACGGTATGTCTGTTCACCCCACTCCCGCAGGTCACGATCAGATTTTTAAATCTGTTGTTACAGCTTATGAGAGTGGTCATACTGTGAATGCAGAACTGAATGATGTTCTGGACACTGATATTGAAGCAATAAAGGATGTTTATTTCTATCTGCTTGAGAACAAGTATGTTGACGATGCTCAGACTAAGTCAATTATTTTGAAAGTGTATTCTCTTTTGAGTGACAACATACTGGAAAACGATGAGAGAGCTGAGTTGCTTGATTACATCTATACGACTGTACTTTACAGCAATCCCGATATGGAAGATGCTGAAAAAGTAAATATTGTCGGTAATATTGGTGCTATTCTTCAGAAGCATGGTTATATTCCTACCTCTGATGATAATGACGCTGTTGCACTGGTAGAAAGACTGTATGTTGCACTTTCCGACAAGGGATATCTTACCGATCCCCAGACTCTTGCAATTGTCGACTATGTCTACTATGCAGTGCTTGTTTACGGCGGAGATCTTAAAAGTGTAAACGTTAACGATGTAATTTATAACATCTATAATATAATCTTCAACTGGAAGGGTAGCGTAGCTACATTTGCATTCGATCTTGGCGATCTCGGTGAGGTCAACAATGAGGCTCTTACCGATCTCCAGAAACTTGACATCATCCTCACCGTTTACGAGGAATTTGTTGAAAGCGATATGGCAGCCGAATATCCCGAAGTTGGCGCTCTTGAAGGACTCGTTGAGACTCTCGTCGTTCCGGATGCAGAGGGCAACACCGTAATCGCTCCCGAGAAGGTTGTTGAGATTATGCAGGTTGCAATGGAAAACATTGTTAACCCCGATCCCGAAAAGACTCCCGAAGAGGCTATGAAGATAGTTACCGATAAGGTAACAGAAGTTGTAACCGAATCTGTTGCAACTCTTCCTCCCGATAAGCAGGTCGAAGTTCTCAATAAGGTAAATGAAACCCTCAAGGAACTCGAGGAGATCGAGCAGACAAACGGTGGCTCCGGTATCATTCCCGGTGGTGTGAGCGGTATGCTTCCCGGTGTCGGTGATAGCGCCGAAGGTGAAAGCGAAGGCATTTCCCTCGACGCTCTTATGAAGTATCTCAACGATGTTGCTGAAATCATTGAGAGACTCAGATCCGAAGGACTTTGGACAGCCGATGCAGATGCTAAGTACGCAGAACTCAGCACAACTCTTATTAATAACTTCGTTATGGGTAAGGGCGAGATCGATCCTGTTGTTCTTATTGATAATGTTTATGTTATGCTCTTCAATCAGGAGGGTCACACTCTTGAGCAGAAGATCCGCATTGTAGTTATTATCGTGGAAGAACTCTATGAGCGCGGTTATGTTGATCAGGGTATCGACTATGTTGATAAGAACTACTACCAGCAGGCAATAGCTGAGGTTCTTACCGACACAAACAAGGCACTGGCTGTTGGTTATATCGATGCTGCTATCGCAGCTGTTAAGGACGCACAGGCTGCTGTTAGCCAGCTCACAGTTGATGCAGAATATGCCAACGTTAAGGCAGAGCTGCTCAAGGAGCTTGCGGCTACCGAAAACACTCTTATCGTTGCTAAGGAAGCAATTGAGAATGGTTACCTTGAAAATTTGGGCGGCGTTTGGACAACAATGCTCCTGCTGCAGGATGAACTGAACGTTCACGCTGCAAACATTTCCGCTTTGGCAACTGAGATCGGCATCGCAGCTGAGCCCCATATCGTCAAGGCAATTGGAATCATTAACGACTATTCTCAGCACGTTGCTGATATCGCTAACGAGGCATTCCTTTGGGTTGTAAACGGCGTTGAAGAGTTTAACGCTGAATACGCTGCACTCGTTGAGAGAATTGGCGCATTGGCTGATAAGATCGACCCCGTTCTCGGAGCAGCTGTACGTAAGTACATGACTGAAACTCCTGCAGATGCTATGGCTATCGTTTATGCATACGGTGAGGACGCAGTCCTTAGATTTATGGTGGACGTTTCCAAGGCATCCGACAATCTTTACATTTCTATCAAAACTCTGGCTGCTCTCCTTGTTGAGCACGGAGAAGATATCTATACCGCTGTTGTAAGCACCGATGAGTTTGATGCTCTTCTTGAGCAGATCGAGGATACAAAGGAAGAGCTCCTGGCTCTCTACGCATCTCAGAACGGTCCTGCTTCTGCTGTTGTTGGATATGAAGCAACAGTTAAAGCATTGGAGACAGAGCTCAACAAGCTTTACGTAAAGCTGTATGACCTTGCAGTTGCATCCTCCACCAACATTGATCCCGAGATCAAGTGCATGCTTCAGGATGCTATCAACGCTCTTATGTATTCTCTTGACGTTCTTGGAGATACAAGCTCTGCTTACGGCTCTTACCTCAGCAATGCGGCAAAGGCTATGGCAGGTGAGCTGCTTGCATCCTTCGTTGAGAACTCTACCGAGTTTGGTAAGGTTGTTGAAGCTGTAACCTGGAAGCTTCTGAACTCTATTGATCTCAACCCCGACAGTATCAAGGCTGCACTTGAAAGCATTTATGCTCTTGTTGAGCAATTTGGTGCCGACGTTGCAAACGGCGCGTGGGATTATCTCCAATCCACAGGTGTTCTCCAGCAGATCCTTGATTCTATTACAGCACTTGAAAATCAGATCAAAGATAAGATCGCTTATCTTGAAACCACTATAAAGGCTGAGATCGAAGCACAGCTCAAGGCACTCCGGGAAGAGCTTGCTTCTCTCAAGGCACAGCTTGATGCAGCTATCGCAGCAGGCAACGCAGCACTCGTTGCAGAGCTTACCGCCCTTATTAATAAGGTTGAAGCCGCAATCGAAATGCTTGAAGCTGAGCTTGCAAAGGTTCAGGCTGCTATTGATGATATCAAGGAAGTTCTGATTCAGCTTAGTGATGACATTGCAAGAATCAAGGCTGCAGTTCTCAACATTATTGATATCATTGAGAATAACGCAGATGCACAGATCATCCTTGGTCTGTTGAAGGACGCATTCGCAGAGCTGGCTGACGCCGTTCTGGATGCAATCGATACCGCTGTACTGCTCGAGGCACTTGAAAATGCTATCAAGATCCTCATTGAGGACGGTATTGACGCTTGTCTCGACTATCTGAAGGGAATCGGTAATGCGGTTCTGACAAACGTAGCAAATGCTCTTGAAGCTGCTTTGAAGTCTGCACTGACTAAGCTGGGCGAGGCTGTTAAGGCACAGCTCAACCAGATCGTAGCTAAGATCAACGTTGCTATTAACGAGTTCATCAATAATGCACTTGTTGGTGAATACACAGTTTCCGGTGAGTCTAACTACGTAGCGATCACCGGTGGCTCCAATCTGTATGCACAGCTCCTTGCACAGCATCTTCTCCTTGAAAACGGTCAGTTTAACAGCGTGACCTGGAATGACCTTAAGCTTGAAGATCTCATCAAGGCAGATCTGATTACCATTGGTTACGATGAGAGCGATCTCAGCGCATTTGCAATGAATCAGATGCTTGCGTATGTGAAGGAATATTTGGATGAAGATTTGAGAAAGTCTGCTACCGATTACTCCTTGGCTGTAGCAATTAGAATATTTGTTGAAATTCTTTTCTATAGCGAAGACGATACTGTTGTTCAGATGTTGCCTACTATGGTCAACCAGACGATAGACTCTTGGATTGGCAGCGAAACGTTGGCCGATAAGACGAAGGCCGATATGGATTGGGCAGCTATTGTTGGCGAGGAAAATCTTGCTTACGTTGACCAGGTTCGTGAAGAAATCAGAGCACAGCTCAAAAAGGCAGGTGTTCCTGAGGTTGCTTCTGTTCCCGTAGACGTTGTTGAATTGTTGGCTGCTAATTCCTCCGAATTGGGTGAAGTTGCGAGTGCACTGCCCAAGGATACAGACAAGTTGGCAGACATGCTTGGAGATCTTGCAGTTTACAATGTTGAGATCCCCGTAGAAGATTTCATGATGTATGCAATTGAATCGTATCTCTATAGCTACATTTCCTTTAACGTAAACTACGCTAAGACGATCATTGCTCTCAATGAGATCAATCCCGACGCAACTGTAGTTGTTCTCGGACATTATAATCCTTTCTACGAGATTGAGTTTACAATGGGTGACGTTACGATCAATCTTGGCGGAGCATACGACATTGTAGCAAACGTTTCTTCCGTACAGCCTTACGTATATGCACTCTTGATGTCTAACGTAACTTATGTGGACATTTACGGCGTTGAGACAAATTATGATATGACTGTTGCTGCAGGCGCGGCGAACTCCATCGAGGATTTCATTCTTGCATATGTGGCAGATTCTTCTATCACACAGGCAAGCCCTGCAGGTAACGAGTTCATTAAGAACCAGATTCTCAATGCTCTCGATATCACTTGTGTTGATCACGTATATGACGATTGTTTGGATACAACGTGTAATCGTGAATGCTGCGGCGAAGTAAGAGTTGCAGGACACATCGGCGGTGAGACCGTTCTGGAGGACATTGTTTCAGGAGATTGTGACACACCCGGTAGTTATTATGCGGTAGTTTATTGTACAGTCTGTGGCGAAGAAGTAAGCCGTACTTTCGCTTCTACTCCCGCACTCGGTCATAAACCCGGCACAGCCGTAAGTGAGAACGTGAACGCAGGAGGTTGCACCACGCCCGGTAGTTATGAAGCAGTAGTTTATTGTACAGATTGCGGCGATGAATTGGATCGCACTTTGCATACTATCAACGCACCCGGTCACACCGAGGTTGTTGATGAAGCAGTAGCGGCAACATGTACCGAAACAGGTCTTACAGAAGGTAAGCATTGTTCCGTATGTAATACTGTTCTTGTAGCACAGGAAGAGGTTGCAGCACTTGGTCATACCGAGGTTGTTGATGAAGCAGTAGCAGCAACATGTACCGAAACAGGTCTTACAGAAGGTAAGCATTGTTCCGTATGTGAAGAAGTTCTTGTAGCACAGGAAGAGGTTGCAGCACTTGGTCATACCGAGGTTGTTGATGAAGCAGTAGCAGCAACATGTACCGAAACAGGTCTTACAGAAGGTAA
>JAFTRQ010000194.1 GCA_017462125.1 Clostridia bacterium
CATATATGAGTCCGAGGGCTTGACCTCGCTGAAGAATGGCGACTCCTTCTTCGATATTTCCGAGGACGAGGAGAGAGTGAGAAGATATCTCTTCGAGCTGTCTGTTTATCTTGAGGATAAGAGCAGAGCGGACGAGATCGTTGAGTACAAAATAACGGGAAGCGCGAGAGATGCGGAGAATTGGGAGATCGCGAAGCGCACCGTTATCGGGAAAATATACAAATAACAAGTTTTATTGATACGGAGAATAGAATGGATCAGATTTTATACTATATCTGCATTCCGCTTGGAGTGCTAATGAAGTGGTTTTGGCAGCTTGTGAGCAATTACGGTGTTGCGATATTGCTTTTCACTCTTGCCACCAAAATCGTGCTTTTGCCGATCACGGTATGGATACACAAGAATTCGATCCTGATGGTGAAGATTCAGCCTGAAATGAATATGCTGAAGGTCAAGTATCATAACGACAGCCAAACGCTTGCCACAGAGCAATCTCAGCTGTTCAAAAGAGCGAAATATCGCCCGATGCTGACGCTTGTACCGCTGATTTTGCAGATCGTTCTTCTGCTTGGAGTAGTGTATATCATCAACCGCCCTCTGACGTATCTTTTCGGCGTTGCGGATGCCGATATTATGGCGATGGCAACGGCGGCGGGCGTGAATATCGAGAGCTCGTCCTTTCAGATCGCTCTTATCGAGGCGATCAGAGGGGGAGAGTACGCTTTGCCTGCCGGTTTTGAGTGGTTGAATACGGCGATTGACGGGTTCAATACCTCCTTTTTGGGAATGGAGCTGACTCTGATCCCCACCGCAGCTTGGGGAATCTACGTTTTGGTTCCTTTGCTTGCGGCGGCATCCTCCTGGCTTCTCTGCTTTGCGCAGAACAAGGCAAACGTGCTGCAGCACGAGCAGGGAAACGGAAACAAATACGGTACGATGATCTTTTCCGTATTGCTTTCGCTGTATCTTGGCTGCTTCGTGCCTGCCGGCATCGCGTTGTATTGGATGGCGGGCAATATCCTTTCGGTCGTACAGCTTTTACTGCTCAACGTCGTGATCAATCCCAAAAAGCACGTCGATTACGAGGCGCTTGAAAAATCCCGCGAGGCTCTTGCCGAGATCGAGAAGCTCTCCAACAAGGAAGAGGAAAAGAAGAAGCAGAAGGAAAACAAAAAGCGGGAGAATCGCGATTATAAGCGCTTTTTCTCGATCGTGAACAAGCATCTTGTCATTTATTCCGAAAAAAGCGGATTTTACAAATATTTCAAGGGTATCATTGCGGAGCTCCTTCGCAGATCGGACGTGGTGATCCATTATGTGACCAACGACCCCAACGACGTGATCTTTGAGGTCGCAAAGCACGAGCAGAGGATCAAGCCCTATTATATCGGTCTGAAAAAGACGATCAGCCTGATGCTGAAGCTTGAGTGCGATATGATCGTGATGACCACTCCCGACCTTGATAAATATTATCTGAAGAAGTCTATGATGAAGAAGGATATAGAATACGTCTATATCCCCCACGCGCTGATGAGTATGCATATGGGTATGAAGGAGGGCTCGCTTGATGCCTTCGATACCATATTCTGCGCGGGCGAGCATATTAAGAGGGAAGTGATGGCTACCGAGCGTGTCTACGGTCTGCCGAAGAAGGAGCTTGTAGAGTTCGGTTACCCTCTTGTGGACGATCTGATCCCCCTTGGCGAGGCAGAGCGAAAGACCCACAAGACCACGGGCAGACGCGAGATATTGATCGCGCCGACCTGGAATGAGGACAACATTCTCGATTCCTGCATTGATACGATGCTTGAAAATCTGCTCTGCGACGAGTATCATATCACCGTGCGTCCCCATCCCGAGTACGTGAAGAGATTCGGTGCCAGAATGAACGCAATCGTTGAAAGATGGCAGGACAGGGTTGGTGAGGGATTGACCTTCGAGCTTGATTTTTCAAGCAATAAGTCGATCTATTCCTCCGATCTGATGATCACGGACTGGTCGGGAATCTCATTTGAATTCAGCTTTGCCACAAAGCGTCCCACGCTTTTCGTCAACACAAAAATGAAGGTGCTCAACGAGAATTGGGAAAAGATCGGATGCACACCTATCGAGATCACGCTCCGTGACGAGATCGGTGTTTCGATCGAGAAGTCCGACGTGCAGAACATTGATGCCATTGTAAAGGATATGTTCAAGAAATCGGGCGAGCATGAGCAGAGGATCGAAAAGGCGCTGCAGAAGGCTGTGTATAACGTGGGACATTCCGATCCCGTAGGCGCAAAGTACATCCTCAGAAGGCTGATCGAAAAGCAGGAAGCAAAGAAAAAATAATAGCCGCCTTCGGCGGCAGAATGGAGATCAGCGTGAAGGTTGCTTTTTTCTGATAGGTAATCCTGTTGCTTCACGCGCGCATTTTGCCTTGTTGGCAAAATGCATCGATTATATTTTTTGTTGCCGCCTTCGGCGGCAGAACGGAGATTTAATTATGTTCAATCCAATTTCACTTTATATAGATCCCACGGCAATCACCACCTCTTTGGTGTCTGCCAGCGGAATTATCATAGCCTTGGGTGCGTCGGCGGGCGTTCTGCTCAGCAAAATGACCACCATCAGCGCAAAGGTCAGTGTGTTTATGACGAAGCTGACCCGCGGCTTTGTCAACGCGTTTTGCGTGGTTGAGCACGCAGGTAAGACCGTTGAGGGAGATATCACTTTAAAGAAAAAGCTGTAACACAAAGAAAAGCTGCCGCATAGCGTGAATGCACAGCGGCAGAACGGAGATTGTATGTTCACAAAGAAGGATATTTGGGATCAGCTTGAAAAAATGAACGCACCGAAAAACAGTGTTGTGCTGATGCATTCCTCACTTCGCGCAGTGGGGGAGGTTGAAAACGGCGGACAGGGTTTGTTGGATGCTATGGTGGAATATTTTACGTTGGAGGGCGGGCTGCTCTGCATTCCCACTCATACGTGGGGGTATATAGGTAAAAAGGACAAGATCACCCTGGATCTGACCGCGAACGAGAGCAATCTGGGAGCGCTTTCCCGCATCGCGGCGGCGGATCCGAGAGCGATACGAAGCGAAAGCCCCACGCATTCCATGGCTGTGTTCGGCCCTCGAGAACATACTTTGAGCTTTGTCAAGGACGAAAGCGGAATGATCAGCCCCACAAGTCCCGATAGCTGTTACGGAAAGCTCTTCAAGGAGGGCGGACACGTGCTGCTGGTAGGTGTGGTGCACAACCGCAATACCTATCTTCATTCGGTTGACGAGATGCTTGGCGTTCCCGACAGGCTGTCGAAGGATAAAATAAAGGTCACGGTCAAGTATAAAACGGGAGAGATTATGGAGCGGGAGATGTTCTATCATCACAGCTCTTTTACGGTTGACCTGTCTCTCCGCTTTCCGCAGTATGAAACGGCTTTCCGCTATCATCATGCTATCACAGACGGATTTGTTGGCAATGCGCCAACACAGCTCTGCGATGCGGTGAAGATGAAGGAGGTCATGGAAATGATCTGGGAGAGAAGCGGACATACGGATGTTTTACGTGACGAATCTCCCATACCGCAAAAATATTACTGTTTATGATATAAGAGGTTGAGCCCTTTGCTGCGTTTCGAAAAGCTTTTGGCTCAGCCTCTTTTTTCTGTTTAGCTTTTTCGGTACTGCCCCGGAGTACAATGCATGATTTTTTTGAAAATGCGGCAAAAGCTCTTACATTCGGGCAGACCCACCTCTTGTGCAATTTCCGAAACAGACATGTTGGTTTCCTTCAAAAGAATACATGAGCTTTGAATGCGCTGTTGGTTGAGCGCTTGATGAAAACTGCTTCCGAAGGTTGATTTAAAAATTTTACAAAAATTGCTTTTTCCGTATCCCGTTGCTGCGGCGGCATCCTCGATACGAATAGGTTCTGCGTAACGGTAATAGATCAGCTCCAGCGCCTTTTCAATGTTTTCAACCTTGCTCAGTTGTCTGCTTTTCTTGTTCTGCAAGGTATCCTGTTCTAAAAGCAGTCCTTGCAGATACGCACATATTTGATACAGAATACCCGTAACCAACAGATCGTTTGGATTGTGGGCAGATCGATACAGCTCGGCTAACTCTTCAAACAGTCCCCGCAGTTTTTTCTCGTTTTCTCCGTTTATACAGAGATCGATAATAGGAGAGGACGGGGTAATGTTTGAAAAGAATGCAAAATGCCGTTTTAAGAAGGAGGCTCCTACCATGACGGTTACAACGGATCTTTCCTGCATACAATCATTTGGGATAGCATGGGAGGACATGGGGCAGATCAGTGCAATTTCCCCTGCGTGCATTTGAAAAATTTTTTTGTCTATCATAATTTCTAACGTGCCGCGCACACAGTAGTGTAATTCGATGTCGGCGTGTCTGTGCTCCGGAAATTTACCAAGTGGTCCCAACACCGCAAAATACGGAGCTTCGCCGGAAAGAATTTTTTGGTATAACATGTCTCCTCCGTTCGGTAATAAGGGGTTATAAGCTGTGTTATGAGCTTATCTTACACCGTTTTTGCGTATTTGTCAATAAAAATGTGAATTTTTGGGTATTTTTCGAGATGAAAAAAGGTTGCACCAAGGCACTGTCCCATAGTATAATAATGATATAAACAACCTTTGGAGGTGTACGATGGATCCCAAATTATATCTTGGCACAGCGGAAGAGAAGATCACGCCCGCTGTTGGAACCGCGCTTTACGGATACGAGCCGAATTGGTTTTCCACGTCGGTCAACGACGACCTGACCGCCACAGCCTACTATTTCCGTCAGGCGGAGACGCAGGCCTTGATCATCAGCCTCACCGTCGCCGAAATGAACTATCAATTAAGCGAACAGATCCTTTCGGATATCGAAAAAGAATTTCACATTCCAAAGCAGGGGTGTATGATCCATTGCACACATACCCACTCCGCGCCAAATCTGCACGGAGAGGTCGGATGGGGAGAGATCGATTGGGAATACTGCAATACGGTCTTTATGCCGGCGTTAAAGCAAGCGATCAAGCGCGCCACCGAAAAGACGGTGCCTGTCACAATGGCCATCACGCAAGGGGAAAGCAAGGTAGGCATTAATCGCCGTCAGCTGACCTTCGGAAATTACGTAGCCCTCGGACAAAATCCGTGGGGACCCTTTGACCCCCGTATGACGGTGATCACCTTCAAGGACGGGGAAGACCGTATCGTTGCCAATATGATCCACTACGGCTGTCACGGTACGGCATCCGGCAAGAACCGTGAGATCACCCGCGATTGGCCGGGTGTAATGACCGATTCGGTACAAGAGCTCAGCGGCGGTATTACGGCGTTTTTCAACGGTCCCGAGGGCGACGTGGGACCTCGTATGAACAATGGCGGAACCGTAGGCTATAGTCGTGTCAAGGATGCCTTGGAGCTGGGCGCTGTGGCTGCCTCTGACGCGGTGCGAATCTATCGACAGCCCAAAGCTTTTTCGATTCCGACGCTGTCGGTTTCGCAAAAGCAGATCAATCTTCCGATCAAGCCAAGAGTCAGCCGCGAATATGCGCGGGAGCAATACGAAAAATTCAAGGATCAGAAGATCAATCTGGCAGGTGCTACGGCAGATTATTACCGAAGCGTGTTGGAGTCTTATGAAAACGGTTACGTTGAATCGGAGACAAGATCCTTTACGCAAAATGTGGTCCGCATTGGGGATATGGCGTTCGTATCCTTCCCCTACGAGCTGTTTTCGGTCATTGGTATGCGGATCGCGCAGGAGAGCCCCGTGCCGTATACCCTCTCTCTTTCCAATGCCAACGGCGCGCTAGGATATTTTGCAACGCAGGATCAGCTCTGTCTTGGCGGATATGAGATCGAAATGTTTATGACCGCAAACGTTCAGCCCTTTGCAGATAATGCAGATTACCATATGATGGTTGAAACCGTAAAACACTTAAAGGAAATGAAAGGATTTTAATTCTATGTATAGAATCGGACAAGAAGAAATCGATGCAGTTGCGCAGGTGGTCAATACAAGATCGCTGTTTAAGGTCAATAACGGTTTGAAAATCACCGAACACACAGAGGCGGCGATGCGAGAGCTGTTTGGAACAAAGCACGCAATGCTGATGACAAGCGGACACGCGGCGCTGACGTCTGCTCTGGTGGGTATGGGAATCGGCCCCGGGGATGAGGTCATCGTTCCCGCATATACTTATATCAGCAGCGCGATGGCGGTGGTTGCCGCAGGCGCGATCCCGATCATTGCGGAGGTTGATGAAACGCTGACGATCTCCCCCGAGGATGTGCTCAAAAAGCTTTCCAAGCATACCAAAGCGATCATTCCCGTACATATTCAGGGCTTCCCCTGCAATATGGACGCGATCATGAAGATCGCCAAGGAGCACGGACTGTTTGTTCTTGAGGATGCCTGTCAGGCAGACGGCGGCTCCTATCACGGCAAACGCCTTGGAACGCTCGGTGACGCGGGCGCGTTGAGCTTTAACTTTTTCAAGATCATTACCGCGGGTGAGGGAGGAGCGCTCCTGACCGACGATAAGCTCATTTTTGAGAGAGCCCTGATCTATCACGACAGCAGTGCCGTAGCGTATTTCGGCGATCAGCTCAAGGATTTTTCTACCGAGCTCTTCTGCGGTGATGAATACCGAACCAACGAGATCTCCTCGGCGGTGTTGAGTGCACAGCTGCCCCGTCTGGACGGTATCTTACTCGATCTGCGCAAGAATAAAAAATATCTGATGGATGCTTTGGCAGATCAATGCCGCTTCGTGCCCTCCAACGATATTCTCGGCGATTGCGGAACGACGCTTGCTATTGCCTTCGACACGCCCGAGCAGGCCGCTGCGTTCTCTAAAGCGCCGGGCATATACGGCGTGGTGCCGATCAATACCGATAAGCACGTTTACCGCAATTGGACACCGATCCTTGAAAAGAAGGGTGCGCTTCACCCCTTGATGGACCCCTTTAAGATGGAAGCCAACCGAGATCTTGTTCCCGATTACAGCAAGGATATGTGCCCCGAGACCTTGGATCTGCTCTCCAAGGCGGTGTATATTTCCATCAATCCCGATTGGACCGTGGAGCAGATGGACGAGAAGATTCAAAACGTGAAGAACGCGCTGAAGTCGTTAAATGCATAACTGAAATATCGGCATCGCTAAGTGCGATGCCGATATTTTTGATGCTTGGGATTATTTTGCGGCTTTTTGAATTTCCTCGATCATTTTTGCGCGAAGATTTTCCGTGAAGCCGTTGTCACAGGGGTAGCTGTCGAAGCGGAGCTCACCGCCCGCGGCTTCGTCGATCATAGCGACTACGGCGTCTCTGCCGATGATCTCTTCAAGGGCGAAGCAGATGTTCATATCCTCGATAGCCTGATAGGTCACCTCGCCTCGGATCGAGCCGTAAGCGCCGTCCTTAGCGGGATAAACGATGAATCCGTCACCCGAGGGGAAGACTCCGTCGGCGGAGGTGGTGAGATAGGGGTCGATATGATAGCGGGATCTGACCGCGTTGTAGAAATTGAAGCCCCAATGCAAAAAGCCCTTGATATCGTATTTGTAGATCTGATAGCCCAGCACGCGGACTCTTGCCGAGGGCATGGCGATAAAGGAGTTGGTAAAGGTTCTCTGGGGTCCGCAGCAGTAGTAGACCCACTGATTCTCGATCTTGTGGGGAAGGAAGCTGTGGATCACGCTCACCGAGGTAACGGGGCACTCCACAAGTCCTTGCTCGCAGAACTCGTAATGAGAGAGCGCATCAAAGGTCTTGCTGTTGCCGATGAGAGGCTTGATAATGTTGCGCGCGGTGGCATATTTTTCGATGTTGTCGGTGTTGGGCTCGTCGGAAACGTGGAAGTAGGTGTTTTCCGAGATGCCCTCCTTGTCAAGCTCGGTGGCGATCGCCTTGATGTATTGCTTCAGAAAAGCGGTATATTCGGGCGAGCTTGCCGCAACGTGCCAGCCAAACATATAATCTGTCTTGCCGTTTTCGGTTACCATAATGTTAGGCGCACATTCCGCACCCCACTGTGAGAACAGGTGCGCCATTTCGTAATATTTAATTCCGCATTTTTTGCAGATCGAGATAAAACGCTTGAATTTATCAAAGCCGAATTCGTATGTCTCGCCCTTCTTTTCGATGTCCACAAGCTGAACGCAGGTGCGGGCTGTTCCCACCTCGGTGTCAAGCGGCGGAGTATGAATGGGAACGAGGATCATATTGATACCTACCTCTGCGGCGGCAGAGATATATTTTTCGATCAGAGCCCAATGCTCCTCGGAGTAGACCGAAACGTTGTGATGGTCTGCGATACAGTCTGCGTAAAACCATCTGGTATAGATCAGCTTCTGCTCGGGCATCACGGCGGGGATCACATCGATCTCCATTTCTGCCGTTGCCGAACGGAGGACTGTATTGGGCGCGCCGAAGTGCATCTCGTCGAAGGTGACCTTAACAGTATATTTGCCGGGAGCCTGATCCTTCGGAACGTTGACCTTTACCCAGATTGTAGCGGTCTGCTCGGTGAGGGTCAGCATATTTCCGTTGTCCTCTATCGGAACGAGAACGTCAGGAAGATATCCCGGCTCAGTAATGATATAGTTCTCGCCTTCTATATTTTCAGTAGCAGGGCGGTCTGCGTAGACCTCCTTGACTCTGTAGAGCTTTACGGCATCCTTCAGCTCGGATTCCACGCTTACCTTGGCGGTGAAGCGTGCGTTGTCATCCTTGATCGCGATCTGATAGGAGACCCGTTCTCCCTGCATTGCCGTTCTGCTGTGTGTTTCTTTAAAATTCAAGCTGTCCGAGATCCTGATCTTTTCCAGGGCGGAGACCTGCTGTAATACAATCGCCATAATATAGGCTCCTTTCCGAAATGCTGAAATACGGTTTGTGATCCGGCCTTACGGATCACAAGTACATTATACACGATAAAATGCGGTCTTGTCAAGCAAAACCGCATTTTTTACATGAAATCAGTATGAATCGAGCTCTGCAAAAAGAGCAATCAGCTCGGAGGTGTTATCCTCGGAGTATTCGATCTCCGCAGAATAAGCGCGGGCAAGCTCGCAAAGGTCTTCAAAGGAGCAGCCTTGCTTCGTGTTTTGAACGGCACAGAGCGCGCGAATGATGCGGAAGCCAAATACCGAAAAGCTTACTCGGGCGGCAAGATCGGCTTCGTCGGCGGCGCCTGATACGTGGCGGTAGAGAAAATAAAGCAGGAGCTTTTCAAAGGCGCGATCATATTCTGAAAAGGAGGGCTCGACCGTCAGCGCCGAAAGCTCTGCAAGTCGCTGATCCCAAGCGGGATCAAAGCGCTCCAAGCGGGATAGCTGCTCAGCCCATTCCGAGGGAGCGTGTGAGGGGGCTTGCGCTCCGCTCTCGATAAGAAGTAGCCGTACCCGTTCGTCAAGGCTCAGGCTTCGGTCCTGTATCAGATCAAACAATTGCTGACGCTTGCTCAGAACGTAAGCCTCTTCCTCCCAAAGCAGGTCTTCCTCCTCATCATCCTCCGAAAGCAGACAAAGCTCGGTTTTTTCTTCCTGTGAGAGCATGATCCTTGCCGCTTCCTCGCAGGAAAGTCCGAGACCTACCTCGTATCGGTCGGAAAAGCAGTTGTAAAAGCGGGGGTGCTCCCGACAGATCTCGCTGATGCGATCCTCACCCTTTTCAAGAATGATGTCGCACAGCCCCTTGCCGTTGAGAAAGGGGCAATTGCCGTTCTCTCTCATGGCAAAGCAAACGCCATCCTCCTTTTCGCAAAGGCTTGCGCGGATTCTTTCGCCAAGAGCGCCTTCTTCGGCTTGATATTTTTTTAAGGTGTCCTCGTCAAGATAGACGTCCCAACCGATGCAACAGCTGTGCTTGCAGAGGTCGGCGATACACTTGAAGTCGGTATAATAATTCGGTGCGTAGGTTTTCATTTCGGTTATTTCTTAAGAAACAGGATGCTGTTGTTCTTTACGGTAAATCTGTCGGAGATTGTGCCGCTCTCTCTGTCGGTCCACTTTTCCGAAAGGATGAGCTCGTAGTCGGCACCCGAAAGATTGCCTGCAACCAGATATTTTTCGTGGCTGACGAACATAGAGACGTTGACGTTTTCGGGAATGGGAGAGAGAATATCGGAAGAGTCGGTAAGCCCGATATAGGCGACGGTGTTTTCCTCCACCATCGGCTTATAAAGGGAAAGATAGTGACACCAGACGGGATAATCGCGGGGATCGTCGGGGATCGCGGACCAACGGCTGTGAACGTAAGGGCCGTCGGGATGCTCCTTGTTGTATTCGTGGACGTTTTTCTGGAAGATATATCCGCCGCCGGGCTCGCTTCCGGGAGTGCAATACAGGGGAACGTCCTCGTCTATAACCCTGCCGCGGAGAGGTCTGCCGCAGGAGGTCAACAGAGGAAACTGCAAAAACGGGATCACTGCCGCGAAGAAGTAGTGGGGATCCTTGACAGCCGAGTGCACCTTGTCCGGGCAGGGAACAACGTAGAAGGGAAATCCCTTTCCGACGCCAAGCTCATCCGTGCTTTTTCCTTCACCGATCCAAAGGTAGTCGTATACCTTGTCGATACAGGGGGCGGGTGTGTTGTAATTGATGTGCAGCTTATAGATGCCGCCTCTCTTTTTGACCTCGTGGTAGATGGTGGCAAGAAGATCCTCAAGCTCGGGGTCATATCCGCCGCCCGCAACGTCGTCACGCTTTATGTAGTTGTTGCCGTGGAAGAAGGTGCTGTCAGTACCGTAATCGTTGTAGATGCCGTCAAAATCGTGTCTGTCAAGAACAGCGAAGGTCTTTGGGAGAATAAAATCTCTCCATTGCTCGCTGCTTGCCGAGCAAACCCTGTATTGGAAGTGAGTTCCTGTTCTGCAATACAGCTTGCGGATGGTGAACTCTTCCTTGAAATCGGGGTCGAATTCGTGCAAAAATCCCGACGAGATATAGGGAATGACCTTAATACCGAAATCGTGGCAGAGCTTGATGAAGTTATCAAGTCCCTTGGGATCGTGGCTGGTGTATTTATCCGCACCAAAGCGGCGGATGTGGTCGTTCCAATCCTCGTGGAGCTGAATCAGCTGAACGCCGTTTTCCGCCATACCCTTGATCATATTGTAGTCGTATTCGGTGGGCTCGATGGAAAAGGGCGCGGGGTAGTCGCCGAGATGGTAGACAGCCTGAGCGGGAAGGTATTCGCCGATCCTGTGACGGCGCATATAGCCTCGGTTGCCAAGCTCCGCGCTTTTTATATTTTCAATACGGGCTCTGTGCTGCTCGAGTGTGAGAAATTTCATAATCGTCTTCTCCTTTTAAAAGGGTGATATATGGATGATATCATACGAAAAACAAAAAGTCAACACAAAGGCTGAAATACCGTGTTATGATGACGGTTTTACGGAAAAAACTACACCTTTCGGTGCGGAGTGACGGTCGCTCAGAGCTCGATCTGTTCTCCTCCCGCAAATACACCGCAAACACAGACGTCATCGTCAAAAATAACGAAATCCGCGTCGTATCCTGCGGCAAGAGCACCCTTGTTGAGTCCCATGATCGCGGCGGGCGTTGCGGTCATCATCTTTACGGCTTCGGTCAACGGCAGACCAACCTCTTGGGTGATCACGCGAACCAAGCGGTCTGCTGTGGCAACGCTTCCCGCAAAGGCGGAGCGATCCATCAGCTTACAAACGCCGTCCTCAATGATGAATTCCGTGCTCTGCATAAAGCCGTGCTTGATATCGGTGCCTGCAAGAGCAAGACTGTCGGTCACCAAGGCGATCCTGTCGCTTCCCTTGATCTTGTAGATCAGTCTGATCAGATCCGAGGGCAGGTGCTTTCCGTCGGCAATGATCTCAACGAAAACGTCATCCTCCAGAAAAGCGGTCTCGATCACACCGAGGCGGCGGAAGCCGTGATCGCGGGTGATGGTGGAGGTGCAGGAATAGAGATGGGTGATCAGTCGGCACCCGTTCTCAATAGCGGGCTTCATTTCGTCACCGATGGCGTTGGTGTGTCCCGCCGAGGCTACGATACCGTGACTTGCAAGATGCTTTGCGAAGGCTGCATTCTTGTCGTTTTCCGGAGCATAGGTCCAACGGGCGATGTATTGACCGTATTCGTCGATCAAGGGCTCGTAATCCTCGGGAATGGGAGGGGTGATAAACTCTGATCCCTGTGCGCCCGTTTGCGCCAAAGAAAGATAAGGGCCTTCCATATGAGCGCCGATAACGTTAGCCTTGACACGGTTGTCCGTCATTGCGGAGGCGATATTCTGTACCGAACGCTTCATGGAGTCGAAATAAGCGGCGGATATGGTGGGACAGATCGACGTAGTGCCGTGCTTCAGGTGAAAATTGCATCCGTTGACCACGTCGTCCACGGTTCCCTCAAAGGGGAAGCCGCCACCGCCGTGGGTGTGGATGTCGATAAATCCGGGAGAGACGTAAAGATCCTTGGCATCGTATTCCTTCGTGTAGGGAAGCTCTCTTGAGGAGACCTCGGTGATTTTGCCGTCCTCATAATAGACGTAGCCGGCTTTGATCTCATCACCGCAGATGATGCGGCTGCTCTTGATTCTTTTCATATGCTTTAAAACGCGACACCGTTATTTCCAAAACGGAGTAAAACGGTGTCGCATCCTTTCTTGAATGTATGATTACAGAAGTGCGCTGCTGTCGCCGTCAAGATAGAGAACGGCTTCGGGATGGCGGCGCAAAATGGTGGCAGGACAATCCTCGCAAATTTCGCCCTCAAGGGTTCTTTTGACCGCCTGTGCCTTGGTGGGGGCGGGGACGATGCAGAAGAGCGCCTTGCCTGCCGCAAGAGTAGGACAGGTCAGAGAGATAGCGTGAGTGGGCACCTGATCAATGGTTGCAAAGCAGCCGTCGTTGACCTGCTGCTGACGGCAGACCTCGTCAAGGGGAACCACCTTAACTGCCTCCTCGTCATCAAATTTGGCGATCCAAGGATCGTTGAATGCGATGTGACCGTTTTCGCCGATTCCCATTACCACGATGTCGGTGGGATTTTCGGCAAGCAGCTTTGCGTAGCGCTTGCACTCCGCTTCGCTGTCGGTTGCGGTGCTGTCGATCAAATTGACAGACTTGAAGGGCACCTTTCCGAAAACGTGATCGGTGAGATAGGTTCCGAAGCTTCTGTCCTTCAGCTCTACCGCAAGACCGATGTACTCGTCCATATGATAGGCATTGATGCGAGTCCAATCGATGTCCGCATATGCGGTGAGAGAGGAAAGCACGTCGTTCTGAGAGGGGGCTGCGGCGAAGATCATATTGATCTCAGCCTTTTGAGAGAGCAGGGAGACGATCTTGTCGTGTATGTCCTTTGCCGCTACCTTGCCCATCTCATCGCGGTTGGGCATGATCTTGACAAGCAAAAGATCCTTTGTAAATGATTTCATAACAACTCCTTGGTGCGCTTCACCGCCTCGGTGAAAGCGATTTCTTTGGTTTCAAATTTGTAGGGGTTATCAAAGCTTTTTCCCACAAGGGCATTCAAGCCGTCAAAGGTCTGCAGATGCGGCTCGATGGAGAGCAGAACGTCCTTTTTGGAATCCTCACGGTAAAGGTGCAGGATCTCTCCGATCCTTGCCTCTCCGCAGCCTGCAGGCACGATTGCTCCTGCCGCCATAGCGTCCTTGATATGGAAATATTCAATATAATCCTTCAGCAAGCCGTAGCCCGCAAGAGGATCACAGCCGTCCAGAACGAAATTACCCATATCAAATACTGCGCGCAGTCTGCCGCCAAAATGCTTCAGAACGTCGATACAGTATTCGGGAGTTTCGCCGTATATTTTCGCTTCGTTTTCATGGCAAAGCTTTACTCCAAAGCCGTCGGCAACGTCCAACATTCTGCCAAGCTTGTCGAGAACCTCCTCGCGGCATTCCTCACGGGATTTATCCTTGTGCAGATAGAAGCTGAACATGCGAACCTTGTCGGTCTCAAGAAGATTGGCGGTTTCGCAGACTCTTTTTGTCTTTTCAAGATGCGCTTCGAAGTCGTCTGCAAGATTGATCTTTCCAAGAGGCGAACCGATGGCGCTTACCATGATGCCCGCCCTGTCAAGACGGTTCTTGAGGGTTTTGACCTCTGTAGTATTCATATCGGCAATATTCTTGCCGTCGATGAAGCGAAGCTCAATAAATTTCAGCCCGTTTTCCGTCAAAGCCTTGATCTGTCCCTCGAGAGAGGCTGAATATTCATCCGCAAAAGCGGAAACGATCCATTTGCTCATAATGCAATCTCCTCTGCGCGCAAAACCTTTTCTTCCTTGCCGCTGCTCAGCGAGCGCTCGATAGCGTTCATAATAAATATGGAAGCGAACAGCTCGTCATAGCTGTGATGCGGCTCTTTTCCCTTAAGCACGTCATAGAAGGAATGAAATTCGCGGGACGCGGCGTTGGTCAGCTTGTCCATTCCGCTTACAATGCCCTTTTCAAAGACAACGCTCTGGGAGTAGAGCCAGATGCCGGTATTGTTGTCGCCTGCGTTGTCAAGATAGATTCCTGTAATATCGTAGCTGTCGTAGAGGATCATAACGGTGATCTTGTTTTCGCATTTGAAAGCCTGAACCGCATAGGGGAAGTAGCCGAACAGCTCACAGACGGTTTGTACCATATGCTGAGCGTAGAAATAGAAGCCGCCGTGCTCGCTGCCAGAGACGAGAGGCGCGCGAACGGAGCCGCCGATCACCTTGCCGTATTCACCCTTGGCGATCGTTTCCTTCAATTCCAACACGTGATCGGAATAGATGCACATAGAGCCGCCGCAGGCGGGGATGCTGTTGCTTTTCAGAATGCTCATAAACTCAACCGCTTCCTGCTCGGAAATCGTAATGGGCTTATCAATAAAAATCGGGATCTTGCTGTCAAGATAGGGCTTTGCGTATTTATAATGGTTGTCACCGTGACGCGCGGTGATAACGAGGCCGTCGATCTTGCCGACGAATTCATCGAAGCTCTTTGCAGCATATACGCCGTATTGCTTATTCAATGCTTCGGATGCTTGGGGATCGTAGCTGTAGACGCCAACTACCTCAACGTCGCAGATCTGCTCCTCCTTGATGATTCTGAGAAAAGCGCCTGCGTGGCTGTTTTCGCATCCCAGAATTGCTATTCTGTACATTTCGGCACCTCTTACTGATATTTTACGGGCAGAGGATTGTCTGCATGTACCTTTTCGATAACGTTGATGACCTGCGCGATCTTTTCGGGACAGATCTCCATAGGAGTACCGTCTACGATTTTTGCATAGAGCATCTTATAGAATTTCTGTACTGCGATATCGAAGGCGGAGCCTGTATAGTCGCCCTCCTCCTCATGGGTCTTGAGAAGCTCCCAGCAATACTTGGGGTAGCCGTCTGCGTCCTTCAAGGATTCAACAATGGGAGGACGCTCGGGGTTCTCGCCGTCAACGATATACTTCATCTTGTATTTCGACGCGGTACAGCTAAATGTACCCTTGGAGCCCTGGATCTTGACGGTATAGTTGCAGTAAGCGTCGGTGGAGTTGATCTCGATGTCAACAAGAGGCTTTTCGGGAGCGGTGATCAGGATCTTGGCATAGTCCTCGGCATCTCCGGAGGTCAGAGCGGTATCGAGCTTGGAGTAAACCACCTTTGCGTTTTTGTCAAAGTCAAGATAATCCAATGCCATACCGATGGGGTGGGGGCCTGTATTGTATACGCTTCCGCCCATCTTCATCTGCAAGGTCTGCCAGTCCCAACGGCGAGCGAGACCGTTATAGCGGATGCTGATCTGCTTGATGTCGCCAAGCTTGCCGCTTTCCAACACCTCTTTAACTCCGAGGTGATGGGGAGCCAGAAGGCTCTGATGGAAAACTGCGAGAGTGACGTTGTTGTCCTTGGCGAGCTTGATCAGATCGCTGCACTCATAATAGTTGCGTGCAAAGGGCTTTTCAACGAGTACGTTGAAGCCGTGAGCAAGCAGATCCTTGGTAATCGCGTAGTGATCGTTGGAGAAGGTGGCATTGACCACGAGGTCCAGATCGTCTCTTGCGAAAAGCTCGCGATAATCGGCACAAACGGTACAGCCGGGGTATTCAGCAAGCGCGCGGTCGCGGCGCTCGGGGTCCGCTTCCACTACGGTAACGACCTCGACCAGATCGTTGTTTTCGGATTTGTAGAATTTACCGTGTATATCTCGGCCGCTTCGTCCCTGACCGATGATTGCAGTTCTTAACTTTTTCATAAAATGATCCCTCCTCGGATATTTTTGATTTCACTTACTATTATAACTGCATTTTTTGCATTTTTGAATTGTGTTTTTTGCGGAAACATATTGCAAAAAGTGTAATTTTGTGTTAAAATCAATGAAACGAGAATGCATTTTGAAAAAAACCGAGATCGAGGCTTACAGCCCGATAAAAGGAGAGCTATGAAGATCAACGTCCATTCCGAGTTTGAAAACGAGAGTCTGGTCTACAACCATTTTACAAAGACCGATCATGAGAAGGGTGAATATTTTTATCATTATCACGACGTAACGGAGCTGATCTTTGTGAAATCCGGCGACGTGACGTATGAGGTCGCGGGCAAGGAATATCTGCTTCAGAAGAATATGCTGGTGATCGCCCGTCCCAACGAGCGTCATTATATCGATCTTGTTTCGCAGCAGCCCTACGAGCGCTACAATATTCTGTTTGACGAGCGGATTCTTCCGTTCGATCTGTATGGCAGGATTCCCACGGGGCTGAACGTGATCAGCTTTGACGCGAATAAATCGGTCATCGGTATCTTTGATAAGATGGATCATTATTGCAAAAAGCTGGACGGAGAGGATCTGGGCAGGATGCTTTTCAATCTGGTCTGCGAGGTGTTGATGAACGTGATCATTGAAACACAGCAGGATGGAGAGCGGGAGACGGATCAGAAGAACCCTTTGGTTCTGAGAGCAATATCTTATATAGAAGAGAACCTTTTGACCCTGCGGGACATCGACGAGGTCTGCCGCGAGCTCTATATTTCAAAAAGCCACCTGCATCATCTGTTTATGGAGCAGATGAAGGTAAGCCCGAAGAAATTTATCACGGTCAAAAGGCTTGAGCTTGCAAGACGTGAGCTGACGATGGGAGCAAAAGCAACCGAGGTCTGCGCCGCCTGCGGCTTTGGTGAATATTCTTCCTTTTTCAGAGCGTATAAAAAGCATTTTGGCAACAGTCCTGCAGATACGCCAAAGACCGATTGCGTACGCATTTCGTTTTCGGATTTTGTCAAGGGCTACAAGGTTTGATACGGTGTAAAGCAGCACTTGACCGTGAAAGTCCGCCTTTTCGGGCGGCTTGAGATGACAAAGAGAACGAAAAGCCCTAGCTCTTTGATACAAGTTTAACAAATTAGGTTTCACACAAAGAATATTTGTGTGGATTTCACCAAAGTTGCTTGCTTTGACGCTTTAATTTGCTAAAACGCCTTGACGAAAATAGGTTTTTGCAGTATAATGATAATAATTTCTTTGTGAATATACATTTTAACATTAAGGAGACACATTATGAACAGAGTTTACAATTTCTCGGCAGGCCCCTCCATGCTTCCTTTACCCGTACTTGAAAAAGCAGCAAGCGAGCTGGTCTGTTACGGTACGTCCGGAATGTCGGTTATGGAGATGAGCCATCGATCTCCTGACTATGAAGCGATCATTCAGGCAGCAGAGGCGGATCTGCGCAAGATTATGAATATTCCCGACAACTATAAGGTTCTTTTCCTTCAGGGCGGTGCATCCACACAGTTTGCGTCGGTTCCCATGAACCTGATCGGACTGAAGCCTGCAAAGAAGGCTCTTTACGCGGTTTCGGGTCAGTTCTCGGGCAAGGCTTATAAGGAAGCACAGAAGATGGGCTACAACGCGAAGTGCATCGCTACCACTAAGGACGATAACTTTGACCACGTGCCCGTGATCACCAAGGATATGGTGGATCAGGATGCATCCTACCTCCACATCTGCTTCAATAATACCATCTACGGTACAAAGTATCCTTACATCCCCGAGACAGGTGACGTTCCGCTGGTTGCCGACCTTTCCTCCTGCATCATTTCCGAGCCTGTTGACGTTACAAAATTCGGTGTGATCTATGCAGGCGCACAGAAGAATATGGCTCCCGCAGGCGTTACGCTGGTGATCGTTCGCGAGGATCTTCTCGGCTTTGCAGAGGAGAATATTCCCACCATGCTGGATTGGAAGACCATGGCAGAGAACGATTCTATGTATAACACTCCTCCTTGCTATGCGATCTACGTTGCAGGTCTCGTATATCAGTGGATCGAGCAGCTTGGCGGTCTTGAGGTTATGAAGGAAATGAACGAAAAGAAGGCAAACCTTCTTTACGATTACCTTGACAGCCAGGATTATTACGTTGCTCCCGTTAAGAAAGAGTCCCGTTCTCTTATGAACGTTACCTTTGTTACCGGCGATGCCGATCTTGATAAGAAGTTCGCAAGCGAAGCCGCAAAGGCAGGTCTCAAGAACCTTAAGGGTCACAGATCCGTCGGCGGTATGAGAGCTTCCATCTACAACGCTATGCCTTATGAGGGCGTTGAAGCTCTTGTTGCATTTATGAAGAAATTTGCAGAAGAAAATCCTAAGGCGTGAGGATGCGTTTTTTGGGAGCTTTTCGAGAAAAGCTCCCAAAGCCCCTCAAAGGCTTAAACCAACTCAAGCGACTTTATTGATCGCAAACAAAAAATATATTGAAGGTTTTTGAAGGCAAGAAACTTTTTCGAAAAGTTTTTTGCGGGTGCAGGGCAGAGCCCTGCAAAGAAAGGGTATTATGATTAAGAACATAAAGCTTTTAAATAAAATCGCGAAGGTCGGCACGGATAAGCTTGATCCCGCATTTTTCAACGTAGGCGAGGAAGTTGATGCTCCCTATGGAATTATGGTACGTTCGGCAAATATGCTGGATATGGAATTTAATCCCGAGCTTCGTGCGATCGCAAGAGCGGGCGCGGGTGTTAATAACATCCCGATCGACCGTTGCACGGAAAACGGTGTAGTTGTATTCAATACACCCGGCGCAAACGCAAACGCCGTTAAGGAGCTTGTAATTGCGGGTCTTATGCTGGCGTCGAGAGACGTTGTCGGCGGTGTTGCTTGGGCAAGCACTCTGACAGAGGACGTTGCAAAGCAGGTAGAGAAGGGCAAATCCAAGTTTGCCGGTGTTGAGGTTCTCGGAAAGAAGCTTGGCGTTATCGGTCTCGGTGCCATCGGCGGTATGGTTGCAAATACTGCATACCACCTTGGTATGAAGGTTGTTGGTTGCGACCCCTTTATGTCGGTTGAGGCGGCTTGGAAGCTGAACAGCCACGTTGAAAAGGCAGCTTCTTACGACGATATCTATGCTTGCGCAGATTATATCACTCTCCACGTTCCTTCCACTCCCCAAACAAAGGGAATGATCAATAAAGAGACCATCGCGAAGATGAAGGACGGCGTCAGAATCCTGAACTTCTCCAGAGCGGATCTTGTAAACGCGGCAGACCTTAAGGAAGCTCTTGAGAGCGGTAAGGTTGCATCCTACGTTACCGACTTCCCCACAGAGGAGGTTCTGAACGTTAAGGGTATCGTTGCTATCCCTCACCTCGGTGCATCCTCCGAGGAGGCAGAGGATAACTGTGCGGTTATGGCGGCAGAGCAGCTTGCGGATTACCTGATCAACGGTAACGTTCGCAACAGCGTGAACTTCCCCGCGATCTCTATGCCCAGAAGCGGAGACGCAAGACTTTGTATTCTTCATAAGAATATTCCTGCGGTGCTTTCCAGCATCACCACCTGCCTCTCCGAGCAGGGAATCAATATCGAGAATATGACCAATAAGTCCCGCGGAGATGCGGCTTATACCATCATCGATATTACAGGCTCTGCGGATGCGGTATCCCGTGAAAAGCTCGACGCTATCGAAGGCGTTATCAGAGTCAGAAAGCTTCAGTAAGATTTTGAATAATAAATGCGAGGGGGAAAGCTTCTTTCAAGAAGCTTTCCCCCTCGCGCTCCCTCTTTCAAGAACTTTTGGAAAAGAGGGCTTTGAAAGTTTGGGTGGGAGTGATATTTGGCTTTTTTAAAATTCAATACAAACGATTGCGTTTGCGGGCAGCGAAAGTGCGGAAAGATCGGCCGAGATTTCGTCAAAAGAGTGTTCTTCGTCTACGACAGAGATTTTCTTGGCAGAGCTTGCACCGCTTACGTTGATGCTGACAGCCTCGTTTTTGTGGTTGCAGATCAGCAGACGATTCTTTTCGCCGTCGGTTGCCGCCAAAGCATAAACGTCATCTGCGTCACAAGTGCATCTTGCCTGCTGACCGAGCTCATAAAGCTGACCGAAGGAGTAGAACGAGTAGTATGCCTTGAAGGGTGTGCGGTCAAGAGGATTGACCGCTCCGCAGTAGGTGGACCACCATCTGAAGTCGTAGTAGAGCATCATATCAGTGGGTGTGCTGTGAAGGGCGATCATTGTGGAGAGAATGTTGGAGGCGTCGCGCAGAGTTCCGCGAAGCGCGGGGCCGGGGTTCCATTCGCCCACGTGGATCTCACAGTTGGGGTAACCGTATTCATCAAGATATTTTCTCGGATAGCTTGCGAAGAGAATGTTGTCCTTCAGTCCCGCGTAGGTGTGCCAATCGAAGAAGTCCACGGGGATCTCGTTTTCTTGCGCATATTTAAAAAATTTATGGAAGAATTCAATAAAATAGCCGGTTCTGGAGGTGGATTTTGCAAGGTTGGAAACGTCTACGTTGTTCATAGCGTAGAAGCCGCAGGAGCCGTAGCCACCAATTTTGAGGTTGGGGAATCTGCCCTTGAGGTGCTTTGCGGCAACCTTATAAAGCTCGAAGAACTCCTCCATAGTGCCTCTCCAGAGCTGATTTTCGTTGATGTCGGGATAGTTGTCGGGCTCGTTCCAGATCTCCCAATATTCTATGTTGTAGTGGAAGCCGTCTGCCCAGCCCTCGTTGTAGTGCATGATGATATGCTCGCAGATGCGCGCCCATTTTGCATAATCCTTAGGGGGATAGATGCGATATGCCTTGATATCCACGTAATTTTCGATGGTAACACCGAGACGGTAATAGGGCATGACGCCGCTTTTTACCATTCGCTCGATCAGCACGTCGGTAAATGCGAAGTCATAGGATGCGGGGTCGTTCTCGTCTGCGTCGAAATCGGGGAACACGTTGGGGATATCCACGTATCTGGAGCCGCCGAAGGTTCCGCCCGTATCGTGAAGACGTCCGAAGGGGATGTGGGCCTCAGTCATTTTTGCGTCCCAACCGTTACCGTCTCGGGGCAGGGTGGGCATATTGTTTACTGCGTGCATGGGCTTGATCTTGCCGCACACATCGGAAAAATCAACGTTTACGTTTATCATTGTGAAAAACTCCTTTGCCAATCATTGCTTGGTTTGACAAGGCTTTCCTGTCAAATCAATTATAGCTTGTTTCTCGGCCTTTGTCAACGGATTTGCGGAAAAAACTTCCCAAAAGAGAAATGGGAAGATTGCCCGATAGGACGCTCTTCCCATGTATCTGTCAGCACCAAGGAGTCGCAGGCGCGACTCCTTTCAGACTGTCGAAAAAGCTGTTATACCGCAAGAAGATAAAGAAAAGAGCGAGAGCAATTTAAAAATTGCAATATTCCTACCTTTTTCGACCTCTGCCGGCGTGCCGAGGTTTTCTGACACGCCGCAAGGAGTCGCAGGCGCGACTCCTTTATTCTTATTGCTTTTTGATTATTTGCCGTAAGGCACGGCGCGTCTGTGTCTTGCTCCGTCTTTGGGTGCGTTGCTTGTGCCGTTGTCGCCCATTGCGTCGTTGTTTTCAACGTTGCCGTCGTTGTCCTCGGTTCCGTGGGTGGCATTTTCGGGATCACCCACCATATCGGCAATATCACTGCCTATATTTTCAACGCCATCCTCCACGCTGTCAATTATACCCTTGTTCGTTTCTTTTGTTTCTCTGTCGTTTGTGTCGGTGGTGACTCTCTCGCCGTTGGCGTCGTTGTTTCCGTTGTTGCTCATATTCCCGCCGCAGGAGGTAAGGGTGGCTGCCGCACACGTTGTCAAAAGCAGAGCGGTTATCATGATTTTTTTCTTGTTCATAACGGTACTCCGTCCAAATACTTGCATCATGTCGCGAGCCTTCGCAATCGCTGACCGATGCATTATTAGTTTGCCCGCTTTTGAATCGGCTAACAGGGATATTTGGCGGTAAGTTTTGTCATATCGGGATATCTTTTCAAATAAACTGTTTTACATATGAAATCAAGCGGTATATCGGAAAGGTTCAGAATAATTTTGAAGGTTTGTATTGACAATCTGCCGAATTTGTTATATAATGAAAAAAGAATGTTGTGCAAAATTATCCGTAAACGGGTGTTGGCTGTTTTTCTGACCGTTGCCGTTTGGCAGAGCGCGGTCGTATTGACACCGCTTGCTTCGGGATATGAGGAGCCTGTCGGACTTTCGGCCTGTATCGTCACGGAAATGAGCGATGACGGTATTCTGACCGTATCGATCCTGTTGGACGGCGGTGCCGACTTCTGCGGCATCCTGCTTGAGCTTTCCCGACCGACCGGATTCGAGCTTCTTGCGGCGGAGTCTGCCGTGCTTCCCGATTCTGCCGTCCTGTCCTGCTTTTTGTCGGACGAACGGGTGCGGATATTGATCGATTGCGATTCAAATATGACCGTTGAGGGAGAGCTTGCGGTGTTGCGCTTTGCGCCAAGCGGCGAGCTGCAGGGCGAGGCTGAGGATGATCCCGTTGCTCAGGTTGTATTCCTTGCGGGAGACGCGTATCTTTGGGAGGACGGTGCTTTGATATCTCTTCCTGTCAGCGTCAAGAATGCAGGACGCGAGAGGGAGCAAGCAACGAGCCTTTTGATGACTTGCGAAAAAGGGTATGTGTCGGTCAATCTTGTGCAGACCTCACAGCCGGGGTGCTTTGCTGTCGGATTTGACGTTTTCACGGTGGATCTCGACTCGCAGGTGCTTGAAAGGTATCTTTACGTCGGCGTGTGTGGCGCGGGGGACAGCTTTGAGTCACCCTGTTTGGTTCTCCCCGATCGGGGTAGCTTTTGCATTATCGTTCGCACGCTGGGCTATCACAGGCTCGGTGCTGTGGCGAGCGAGGATCAGGTGTATTGTATAATCGATGGCGTGCTTTATCCGTAATGTACGTCGGGAAGTAAAAATAAACAGAGAGCGTTCTCTCAAAAGAGGTGTATATGAAAACTGTACTTTTTAAAAAATGGTTTGCGTTGGCGATTGCTCTTGTAATGATCGCAGGCACGTTGCTTCTCCCCGTTACGGCGGCTGAGGAGGTAACGGAGGAGGCAGAGCCTTACGTTGTCTTCTGGGCTGAGGATATGCAGGATAAGCTCGACGGCTTGAATCCGATATCGGAATATTCCGTTACAGAAGCAGACGGCTTTACTGTTCTCGATCTGGGCATTAAAGCGGGAGCCTCCGGCGGAGATCCGTACGTTGCATTCACTCCCGATCAGACGTACAGCACGGAGGACTACAAGTTCATTACGCTTGTTGTGAAAACAAACGTGCAGGCTGATTATTCGGCATTCTCTATTTATTACGGCACGGATGGCACGGGCGGAACCTTTGTTGGCGGTGGCCGTGTACCTGCGGTGTATACCGATATGCAGGGCTGGCAGATACTCTCCTTCGATTTCACCGACTCCGAAAAGTGGACGGGTGAATTGAGCAAGGTCAGATTCGATTATTTTGAGGGCTCTACGTTTACCGAAAACGATCACTGTCAGGTGCTTGCAATGGTTTTGAGCACCACAGCGGCGGCTGCTTACGATGCGGCTAACGAGATCGCGTATATGCTTTATCCCCCCGTTCAATCCTTCTCCGATTTTACGGACGCAGACATTGCAAGCGTGGGTAGCGACGTGGTCAAGACAACCGTAGCTGCTGCGGGAGGAAATCTGATGTATATGGCAACGGGTGATCTGAAAGACCCCAGCGCTTGGTTCTATTACGGTAAGATTACCGCGGCGAGAAAAATGGAGACGCTCACTACAAACGATTTCAGATATACCGTTATCAGATATCGCTCCAGTATGAATCTTGCTAATACAAGAATGCAGCTCTTCGTGCTGACCGGTGATGCGAAATCGCTTATGGATATGATCCGTACAAAAAATACCTACGATTGCCATTACGGCATCACGGGATACGTTCCCAGCAGAACCTATAAATCCGTAGTAGTCGATCTCGCGTATACCGACGGACAGGAGCAGAATACGCAGCTTATGTACGGTTGGCAGGGCAGAGAGGTATTCACGGGCTTCCGCTTCGACTGGTGTGATGCCGGTACATACGGTGCATACCTTGAGGTTTCGGACTTCCTGTTCTATGCGGACAAAGAGGCCGCAGACGGATACTCTGCGCTGATCAACTCCATGAGTCTTATCGATGCAGACACCTATGAGGAAGAGGAAACCTATGAGACGGAGCACGTCGTAATGCCTTGGGAGACCGAAAGCGCTACCGATGAGACGGAGGAGACGTTGCCCGAATATACCGAGGACACCACCGAGGTCGTAACCGAGATCACAAGCGAGGATGACTCGGAGAGCAGCTCCGACGTGGTTGAGGACGAGACCGAGACAGGGTCCGTTAATACCGGTGACAACACCGGAAACCAGACCAATCCCGACGGTAATATCGGCGGAGATGTCGGTGGAATCGACATCAGCGGCGGAGACGAGCCCCCTGTGGATCAGGGCTCCGAGACTCCCTTCCTGATCGCTTGTATTACTTTGGCAGGCCTCAGTGTGGCTTCGATCGTTACGGTCATCGTTATCAGAATAAAGGAAAGATAATTTCAAAATAAAAACCGCGGCTCGGAATTTCCGAGCCGCGGTTTTTGGGCTTTATTGCTTTGCCGAATTGATGAATTCTGCCAGCTTTGCAGGGGTGTTCAGCTTGGGGGAGAGCTCTACCGTAATGCCGAGGCCTTCTTCAAGCTGAAGGATCAGCTCGGCAAGGTCCAATGAATCAAGTCCCATAGAAGGGAAGGTCTGGTCTGCGCTGTAGGCAGAAACGTCTTTTCCTTGATATTCTGCAATGATTTCGATGATTTTCTGTTCCATAAATTTGTTCTCCTGTTTTCTATGTAAAAATTTGTCAGAGCTTCACTCATCTGCGTAAATTATAGCATATTTTTGTGAGGTTGTCAATGCTTGCGGCTGATGAGTGAGGTGGAAAAACGAGAGTTTTTGCGAATTTTTTGTAAAAATATGAATAATTTGTTGATGTCGGCAATAAAACGCAAACCGTTTTGACTTGGTGATGTCCTTGTGACGGTATTGTGAATATAGCACAAAAACAGGCGCTTAATATGTGCGAGAATTTAGCCTGTTTGCCGATTGAAATATGTCGAATTATATTGTATAATTAAATTAACTATTTAAATAATTTGGACGAGAGTCCGACGGGATCTTTTGTGGAGGTAAACGTGAAACTTCTTGAAGACAGAATACGCAAAGACGGTAGGATTTATGAGGGTGACGTGCTGAAGGTGGACAGCTTTGTAAATCACAAGATCGACGTAAAGTTTATCAGCGAGCTGGGAAAAGAGTTTTATCGGTTATACGGCGACTGCGGCATCAACAAGATACTGACGATCGAAGCATCGGGTATCGGAATTGCCTGCCTTGTTGCTATGCACTTTGACGTTCCCGTCGTTTTTGCTAAAAAATCAAAATCCATCAATATCAGCGCGGACGTATATTCCTCGCAGGTTGAGTCCTATACACACGGAAGGACCTACGACGTTATCGTTTCCAAGGAGTTTTTGGGCGAGGGAGACAGAGTTCTGATCATCGACGATTTTCTCGCGAAGGGAAGTGCGCTCAAGGCGCTGATCTCCCTGACGAGAGATGCCGGTGCGGAGATCGTGGGCGCAGGTATCATCATCGAGAAGGCATACCAGGGCGGCGGAGATTATATCCGCAACGAGATGGGCGTCAGAGTCGAGTCTTTGGCAAGAGTCGCTTCTATGAGTGTGGATGGCGGCGTTGTCTTCTGCGATTGATCCTTCAGGCGTTTACAATCGGGTGGCAGCTTGTGCCGTCCGTGTAAAAATATATTAAAACGGAGGAACACCTAAAATGTTCAAGAAAATTCTTTCGGTCGTTCTCGCGCTTGCGATGATCGCGTCTCTCTGTGCAGTATTTGCATCCTGCGACAACGGAGCAAACGACGAAATCAAGGTTGGTTTCATCTTCCTTCACGATGAAAACTCCACCTACGACCTCAACTTCATCAACGCAGCAAAGGCTGCTGTTGCAGCTCTCGGCCTTACCGAGGATCAGGTCTTCTTCAAGACCAACGTTCCCGAGGACGCTAAGTGCCTCGACACCTGTAAGGAGCTTGTTGAAGAGGGCTGTACCCTTATCTTCGCTGACTCCTTCGGTCACGAGCAGTATATGCTCGAGGCAGCAAAGCTTTACCCCGAAGTACAGTTCTGCCACGCAACAGGTACAATGGCTCACACCGAGAAGCTTCCCAACTTCCACAATGCATTCGCAGCTATCTACGAGGGTAGATATCTTGCAGGTATCGCTGCAGGTATGAAGCTCAACGAGCTGAAGGCTGCAGGCGAGCTCAACGGCGAAACTCCCCTTATGGGTTACGTTGGCGCACACCCCTATGCAGAGGTTATTTCCGGTTATACCTCCTTCTACCTTGGCGCAAAGTCCGTTTGCCCCGACGTTGAAATGATGGTAGACTTCACCGACTCCTGGTACGACGAGGCGAAGGAAAGAGAAATGGCTAACAAGTTCATCGCTGCAGGCTGTGACCTTATCAGCCAGCACGCTGACTCTATGGGTGCTCCCTCCGCGTGTGAGGAAGCAGGCGTTCCCAACGTTTCCTACAACGGTAGCACAAAGGCTTCCTGCCCCAACACCTACATCGTTTCCTCTTACATCAACTGGCAGCCCTACTTCGAGCTGATCATCAACGCTGTTAAGAACGGCACCGAGATCCCCGTTGACTACTGCGGTACTATCGCTACAGGCTCCGTTGCTCTTACCGAGATCAACGAGGCTGTTGCAGCTGAGGGTACTGTTGAGGCAATTGAGGCAGCAAAGGCTAAGCTTCAGGCAGGCACACTTCACGTATTTGATACAAGCACATTCACAGTTAACGGCGCAGCTGTTCCCGAGGATCAGAAGGCAGACGTTGACACAGACTCCGCATACACTCCCGACACCGACGTTGTTGACGGCGGTTACTATCACGAATCCGAGTTCCGTTCTGCTCCTTACTTCGATCTTACCATCGACGGTATTATCCGTCTTGACCTGCAGAACTGATCGGTCACCCAATCAAATAGGCGGAGCTTCGGCTCCGCCTTCTTGTAATTGAACAGCGCTTTTGGCTTTGGCGCAAGCGTTGTCGTACTATAAATCTCATCTATAAAACATCTTTGAATTTGCAAAAAACAGGCAATAGCCTTTTAAATAAAAAACACGAATTCCGAAACTGAAAGTGAGGACGCAGAGTGAGCGAAAAATATGCAATAGAGCTGAAGAATATAACCAAGCGATTCGGCAGCGTCGTGGCAAACAGGAACGTGGACCTGAAGGTCAGAGAAGGAGAGATCCTTGCGATCCTGGGCGAAAACGGAAGCGGTAAAACGACTCTGATGAATATGATCGCGGGTATCTACTATCCCGACGAGGGAAGTATGCTCATCAAGGGAGAGGAAGCGGTCATCCGCTCCCCCAAGGATGCTTTTAAGTACAAGATCGGTATGATCCACCAGCATTTCAAGCTTGTCGACGTGTTTACGGCAAGTGAAAACGTTGTGCTTGGAATTGATGACGGTGAAAAGTATAATATCAAGGAGGTTGACGGAAGGGTCCGTGAGATCTCCGAAAAATACGGTTTTATTGTCGATCCCAAAAAGAAGATATACGAGATGTCGGTCTCGGAAAAGCAGACCGTTGAGATCATCAAGGTGCTGTACCGCGGTGCGGATATTCTGATTCTGGATGAGCCTACAGCGGTGTTGACTCCCCAGGAGACCGAGAAGCTGTTTGCCGTGCTTCGCCGTATGAGAGCGGATGGCAAGGCGATCGTGATCATTACTCATAAGATGCACGAGGTGCTTTCCGTATCCGACAGAGTTGCGATCCTGCGCAAGGGTGAGCATATTGCTACTGTGGAAACCGCCAACACAAGTGAGACCGAGCTGACCGAAATGATGGTCGGAAAGAAGGTTGCGCTGAACATCGATCGCTCCGAGGCATTGGGTCTTGCGGAGAGATTGATCGTAAAGGATCTGAACTGCTCCGACGAGTATGGAGTGAAGATCCTGAAGGACGTTTGCTTCTCGGTACGTGGCGGCGAGATTCTCGGCGTTGCGGGTATTGCGGGAAGCGGTCAGAAGGAGCTTTTGGAATCGATCGCGGGCATTCAGCCTACAGAGAGCGGATCGATCTCTTATATTGAGCCCGAAAGCGGAGAGCTTATGGATCTGCGTGTCAAGAGTGCCGCAGAGATCCGTGATCTCGGAATCCGTCTTTCCTTCGTGCCCGAGGACAGACTCGGAATGGGTCTTGTAGGAAGCATGGACGCGGTAGACAATATGATGCTGCGCGGTTATGAAAAGAGTCACGTTTTCGTTGACAGAAAGAAGCCGAAGGATCTTGCGGATAAGATCATCGAGGAGCTTGAGGTGGTTACACCCGGCACAAGCACACCTGTGCGCCGTCTGTCCGGCGGTAACGTACAGAAGCTGTTGGTAGGACGTGAGATCGCCTCGGCACCCAAGGTGTTTATGGCAGCATATCCCGTCCGCGGACTCGATATCAACTCGTCCTACACGATCTACAACCTCTTGACCAGGCAAAAGGAGAGCGGCACGGCCGTGATGTTCGTCGGTGAGGACCTTGACGTATTGCTTGAGCTTTGCGACAGGATCATGGTCATTGCCGCAGGTAAGATCACAGGTATCGTGGATGCGAGAAAGACGACCAAAGAGGCGCTGGGTCTTTTGATGACGAAAAATACCTCGATGGCTGAGGACATTGTAAATTCCGCCAAAAAGGCAGACAAGGAGGAGACAGCTAATGGCTAAGGAAATATCTGCGGTTCACGAGCCCTTGATACGTGTTGTAAAAAGGGAACCGATGCCGTTTTGGAAGGCTATGCTTGTCCGTCTGGCGATGATTTTGGCGGCGGTTGTGGTGGCATCGGTGTTTATCGTTGCGATCACAGGCGCAAACCCTGCTTTGGTGTGGTCCACCATGTTCAGAGGTGTTTTTAAATCAAAGAACGTTGTTTGGCGATTTGTGCGTGAGCTTGCGATCCTTTTGGGTGTTGCGCTTGCTCTGACACCTGCCTTCAAAATGAGATTCTGGAATATCGGCGGCGAAGGACAGATCGTTATCGGCGGATTGGCGACCTATGCGGTTGCGATGACTATGGCCGGAAAGCTTCCTTCGGCTGTGATCGTTCCCTTGATGTTGGTCGCAGGCCTGCTGGCGGGCGCGATCTGGGGCTTTATTCCCGCGATCTTTAAGGCGTTCTTCGGTACCAACGAGACCTTGTTTACGCTGATGATGAACTACGTGGCAATGGGTCTTGTTACGTTCTGTGCAATTACCTTCAAATGGGAAAAGATCCAGGGTCAGACTGCGCTGACGGTTATCGACGCTTCTACCCGTCTCCCCGTTGTGATCAACGAGCACTTCCTCACTATCGTAGCCGTTGCGCTGCTTACTGTGGGAATGTATATTTATCTGAAATACACCAAGCAGGGATATGAGCTTTCTGTCGTAGGTGAAAGTGAAAATACCGCGAAATACGTAGGTATCAGCGTGAAGAAGGTCATTATTCGCACAATGATCATCTCGGGTGCTATCTGCGGTCTGATCGGATTTATCAAGGTTGCCGGCTTTAACTGGACGGTCTCCACCGAAACGGGCGGCGGTCTTGGCTTTACCGCAATCATGGTATCCTGGCTTGCGAAGTTCAATCCCTTCTCGATGGTGCTGACGTCGGGTCTTCTGACCTTCTTCCAATTCGGCGCCAAGGAGGTTTCTCAGAAGTTTGGCTATAACGAGGCATTTTCCGAGATCATTACCGGAATCGTACTGTTTTTCATTATTGCTACGGAATTCTTTCTTAATTACCGTATCATCATACGTAAATCTGCGAAGGGAGGCAAGGAAGCATGACTGCATTTATAATGTTTATCAAAGGAGCCGTAATGCAGGCTATGCCGCTTCTTTTCGGTTCCACGGGTGAGATCCTGACGGAAAAATCGGGAAACCTGAACCTTGGTATTCCCGGAATTATGTACGTTGGCGCGATCAGCGGTGTTGCGGGCGCGAGTATTTACGAGCACGTGGTCGGAACGGAGAACATCGTTGCCTTTTGGGCAGTATTCATAACGCTCCTGTCCGCGATTCTCGGATCATTTCTGATGGGTCTGATCTATTCCTTCCTGGTTATCACGCTGAAGGCCAATCAGAACGTAACCGGTCTTGCGCTGACCACCTTTGGTATTGGAATCGGTAACTTCTTCGGAGGCTCGCTTACAAAGCTTCTCGGCAGCGAAACTGCAAGCGTTTCTCTGCGAAACATCAGCGTTTATTTCAAGGCGACCCTGCCTTTTGCAAGCAAGCTTGGCTGGTTTGGCGAGATTTTCCTGTCTTACGGCTTCCTGACCTACGTAGGTATTGTCATTGCCGTTGTTGCGGCAATCGTGCTGAAAAAGACAAGAGTAGGCCTTCACCTGCGCGCGGTCGGAGAGAATCCCGCTACTGCGGATGCCGCCGGTATCAACGTTACAAAATACAAGTACTTTGCAACCTGCATCGGTAGCGTAATCGCCGGTCTTGGCGGATTGCACTACGTCTTCGAATACGTTGGCAACTGGTCCAACAACGGATTCGGCGATAGAGGATGGCTTGCGATTGCGTTGGTTATCTTCGCATTGTGGAAGCCCAACGTTGCCATCTTCGGATCGATTCTGTTTGGCGGTCTTTATATGCTGGGTATTACGCTTCCCGGTCTTTCCAGACCGATGGGCGCGTTCGTGGAAATGACTCCCTATATCGTTACCATCCTGCTGCTCATCATTATGAGTATCAGAAACAAAAAAGAAAATCAGCCTCCCGCATCTCTCGGTCTGTCTTATTTCAGAGAAGAGCGTTGATGGAGGGAAGAGCTTTTCGGGGGAAACCTTTCTTGAAAGAAAGGTTTCCCCCGAACCCCTTTCAGGAGAACAAATAAAGAGCCAAAAAACATAAAATACATATTGACACAAAAAAGAAAATATATTATAATAAAATTGCTTAGTGAAGCTGTCGAGAAATTCGGGCTTACGGAAACATCAAAATGAACGAGGTAAATGAAAATGTTTGAATCCTTGAAAATGAAGAACAGAAGCATCCTTCTGGATACAGATATCGGTCCTGATTGCGATGACGTGGGCGCACTTGCGGTAATGATGTCCTACGCAACGGAAAACAACGTTAAAATATTGGGTGTTAACAACTGTACCTCCAACAAGTACGGTACCGCTACCATCGATGCCATAAGAGAATTTTGCGGTTATCCCGAGTTCCCCTTGGGTATGTATGCAAAGCCCGGATTTTATGCGGACAGCATAAATTATAATAAATACATTGCCGAAAATTACTCGACAAAATATAAAAACGGTACGCTTGAGTATCTTCCTCACGTTGATTTCTACCGCAGCTTGCTTGCCGAGGCAGAGGACGACAGCGTGATCCTCGTTACCATCGGTATGTTCAATTCGTTGGCTGATTTTTTGAAGAGCGGTCCCGATAAATACAGCCCTCTGACAGGTCTTGAGCTTGCGGAGAAGAAGGTGCACGCATTGGTTTCGATGGCGGCGCTGTATCCTGCGGGAAGAGAATTTAACGTGGTCTGCGACTTCAATGCGTCCAAGTTCTGCTTTGAAAACTTCCCCAAGCCTCTCTATCTTTCCGATTTCAAGATCGGACATACCGTCAGAACAGGTTGGGGAACCAAGGAAGAGCACGGCTTGAGCAACAGCCCCATCATCGATTCCTACCGTTTGTACAACTCCGAGGAGAAGCGTGCAAGCTACGATCTGACTGCGGTTCAGTTTGCATTCGAGGGTGAGGGTGAGCTCTATTCTCTGACAGCGCCCGGAAGGCTGGAATTCTTCAACGAGGCGCCCGACCGTATTCCTGACGAGGATGCTACCAGATTTGTGGAGGATGCCAACGGAAAGATCCGCTTTATGGTTAAAAACGTGCCCGATGAAGTGATTGCCAAGACGCTTCAGGACAGAATGGACAGCTATAATTAATTGTTTTGTTAAATAACGGATCGCCTTATTGCAAGGCGATCCGTTTTTTTTCGTTGAATTGTCATATTTTGAAGGAATGTGAAAGATGTTTTTCGGCGAAAGGGAAAAAGCGTTGTTTTTGCCGAAACGGTCTTGACCTTTTGAAGGTATGATGATATAATTATAATGAAGTTCTGTGGCCAATAACAGAAACAAAATTTTGCATCAGAGGTAATTGTGTTAAATGGACAATACACAACAGCAATTATATGATTCTCCCGCCTATAAGCGCTCCAGAGCGGCGTATAAGTGGGAATGTACGTTTGAATATTTCGTAGCGCTTCTGGTTGGAGATGCCTTTTTGGCGAATCTTCTGACCTATATTGGCTTTTCCGATGCGGCGGCAGGAATTATTTCCTCGTTGATCACGCTGGCATTCCTGTTTCAGCTTGTGGCGGTTTTCGTCGTCAGAAAGATCACCAATACGAAGCTTGTCGCGATCCTGTTTCATTCGCTCAGTCAGCTTTTCTTTATGTCGCTGTATATCATCCCCTTTTTGCCGTTCGCTGCAGTGATAAAAAAGCCCTTGGTCGTTGTTTGCGTTCTTTTGGCATACTTCGGAAACTATATGGTGTCAACCCTGATCTTTCGTTGGGGCAATTCCTACGTGGATCCTAAGAAGAGAGCAAGCTACACGGCGGGCAAGGAGATCCTTTCGCTTCTGACGGGAATGGTCGTATCCTTTGGTATCGGATATATTATGGATCAGTTCAAGGCGAATGACAACCTTGAGCACGGCTTCATTTTTTCTGCGGTTGCGATCTTTGTTTTCTGTCTTTGTGATTTCATTACCTTAATGCTGATCAAAAACGACGTAAAGCCCAAGGTACGGAAGGGCGACGGTATACCTATGTCGGAGGTTCTGAAAAACACTTTGGGAAATAAGAATTTTCTCAGCGTTGTGGTTCTTATGATCCTTTGGGATGCGTCGAGGTATATTGTGGTTGGCTTTTTGGGTACGTATAAAAACAGCCTGTACGCGTTGAGCGTGGTGCAGATCATCAACGTGGTCTCTCAGCTCGCCCGTGCCGCGTTTTCGAAGCCTTTTGGTAAGTATACAGCGAAAAGAACCTTTGCCAAGGGCATCGAATTGGGCCTTGTGATCGCGGCGGTTGCGATGTTTGTCAATATCTTTACCACTCCCTCAACCGCATTTCTGATCATTATCTACTCGATCCTGTATAACGTTTGCTTGGCAGGCGTATCGGGAAATATCACCAATATCACGTACAGCTACGTTGACAGCCAATATTTCGCCGAGGCTTCTGCTATTAAAAACAGCATAGGCGGTTTGTTTGGCTTTGCGGCCACCTTGATCGGCGGTAAGATCCTGTCTGCGATTCAGGCAAACGGCAATATGCTGTTCGGTATACCTGTTTACGGACAGCAGGTGCTCAGCGCCATCTCTTGCGTAATGCTGATAGCAACCGTTTTGTTCACACACTTTGTGGTTGCAAAGCAGAAGGTTATGATTCAATAACGCAAAAGGCTTCAGACTACGGTCTGAAGCCTTTTGCGTTAATTTTTCGCGGTGGCGAGCGTGATTTCTACGGTGCTATAGGTTCCGTCGCGATAAAACGTGACCGTAACGGTATCACCGCCATAATGCTTGTTTACGATGTCCATGATCTGGTAGATGTTGTAAACTCTGGTGCCGTCTATTTCGGTGATGATGTCGTTTTCCTTCAGCTTGCTTGCCGCGTCAAAGCCTTCTGTGGTCGCGCTGACGTGAACCCCGCTGACTGCCGCAAAGAAGGTGGTGTCGGGATTCTCCTTGGCATAGGATTCTTCTACTTCTCTGATACCGCTTTGGGAGCCGTCGGTGTAGGGCTCGTACCAGGTGTCGGCTTCTACTCCCACTCCCGTAATGCCGAGCAGGGGTCTTCCGCTGGTTACCGAGGAGACCACGTTATCCGCGCTGCCTGTTTCCACGATGGCTTGGATCAGCTCTACTGCGCCGTCCGAGGGAATCGCAAATCCCATTCCCGCGCTGTCGGAAAGCTTGAGGGTGATGATTCCCACAACCTCGCCGCGGACGTTGATCAAGGGACCGCCCGAGTTGCCCGGATTGACCGACGCGTCTGTTTGGATCACGTACATTTTCTTTTCGAGAATGCCCTCGTCATCGTAGATCTTGATCTCTCTGTCGGCACAGGAGATGATTCCTCGAGTCACGCTCCATCCGAAATCCTCGCCCTCGGGGGAACCGATGGCGTACACCTGCTCACCCACTCTGCACTCGGAGGATTTTGCAAATACCGCGGCGCGCAGGTCGGTAGCTTTGATCTTCAATACGGCAATATCATCGATTTCGGAAAAGCCTACCAGGTCGGCATCGTAGATCTTGTCTGATTCGTAGATGCGCACAGAAATGGTCTTCGCGCCGTTCACAACGTGGTAATTGGTCACAATATAGCCGTCGGAAGACAGAATAATACCTGTTCCGACACCGCTGCCCGTAGAGGTCTTGGTGTTGACGATGACCACCGAGCGCATAACGTCCTCCAGCATATCGGGGCTGGATTCGTAATCCTCGTATTGGACGGAACCGTTTCCGGAAACCAGAATATTGACGTTTCCGTTTCCGACGGTGTTACCGTTGCCAAGCAAGCCCGTCATAACGGCTACGCTGAAGGCAATCAACAAAAGGACAGAGCATACGGAGAGAAGAGAAGCCGTAACCGTAGTGCGCGCCTGCCGCTTTTGAAGCTTCAGCTGTTCCTTGAAATATTCGTCGCGGGGCTGTTGCGTTTGGTTGTCGCTATCTTGGGTGTGGCAGACCTTCTCTGTGCCGTAAGATTCCGTGTCTCGGTCGGGTTCGACAGATGAAGCTTCGTATGAATAGGTTCCGTTCTTTTGCGCGATTGCTTCGCCCTTTTGCCTGATTCGCTCGCTTTTTTGCTCGATTCGGGCTCTTTTTGTTTGAATTTTATCCATAAAAAAATCTCCGTTTCGCCGCTCACGGGAACCCCAAAAGCTCACTTCGGGGAACCCCTGTGGCGGCACAAATAGCAATCAATGAATTTTGCCGTGCAGACAAAATCCGTGCGTGAAAAGATGGTTTCACCGATAGTCGGAGGCAACCTTCACGCTATTCTCCTGCATTGGAAAGGTAATAATTGCGCCAACTCAAGAGACAGAGTCGGCGCAGCATAATTTTGATGGTGTGTTTTACGAATCTGTAAATTTGTAGCCAACGCCCCAAACAGTCTTGATCGCCCATTTGTCGGATGCACCCTCCAGCTTTTCACGCAGACGCTTGATGTGTACGTCTACCGTGCGGGAGTCGCCAAGGTAATCAAATCCCCAAACCTTGTCAAGGAGCTGATCGCGGGTGAACACGCGGTTGTAGTTCGATGCAAGGAAGTAAAGAAGCTCCAGCTCCTTAGGGGGAATATCCACGCTCTTGCCGCGAAGCTTGAGCTCGTATTTCTGCAGGCTGATCTCGATGTTCTCGAAGCGGATAACCTCGTCATCTGCCTGAGGAACGTGAGATTGACAACGGCGCAAAACCGCCTTGATTCTTGCGGAGAGCTCCTTGTTGTCAACGGGCTTTACCATATAGTCGTCCGCGCCAAGCTCGAGACCGAGCACCTTGTCGAATACGTCTCCCTTGGTGCTGACCATAATAATGGGCTTTGCGCTGTTTTCGCGGATCTCGCGACATACCTGCCAGCCATCCTTCTTGGGAATGGTGATGTCAAGGATCACGATATCAGGGTCGTACATTTTGAAGAAGCTGATGCCTTCGGAGCCGTCTGCCGCTACCTTGACGTCATATCCTTCGTTTTCAAAATATGTTCGGATCGATTCGCTGAGGGCGCTTTCGTCTTCGATCACAAGAATTTTCGCATCCATCATATTGATGTCCTCCAAATTATATTATTCACAAATATGAACAAGTACTTTCTTTCGTGTGAAAAATACCGAATTTTACATTCTATGCAAATATTATATCGACAGTTTTGGTAGCCTGTGTGAAAAATGGCTGAATTTTGAACGAACTTTGCACAAAAAACACGGTTCGTTAAAGTTAAAGTCACACGAAAATCGAATTAATTTTATTGGTTGTTAATAATTATACCACAAAAAATACGATTTGTACAGTATTTTTTAAAAAAATTCGAAGAAATTTTTAATATTTTTGGGTTTATATTTAAATTAAAATTTCCTATTGAAAAATTTGTAAAAATGTATTATAATATACTTATAATCGATAACTATGTGTATTTTTACGGAAAGCAGGTATCAATAAATGAAACTCGGTATTGTAGGACTTCCTAACGTAGGAAAATCCACACTTTTTAACGCATTGACCAACGCAGGTGCTGAGAGCGCAAATTACCCCTTCTGCACCATCGAGCCCAACGTGGGTGTAGTAACCGTTCCCGACAGCCGTCTCGACGTGTTGGCAAAAATGTACGACCCCAAGAAGTATACCCCCGCTATCATTCAGTTCGTTGATATTGCGGGACTTGTTAAGGGCGCATCTCAGGGCGAGGGTCTTGGTAACAAGTTTCTCTCCAACATTCGTGAGTGCGATGCGATCATTCACGTTGTTCGTTGCTTCGAGGATGACAACATCATTCACGTCGACGGCTCTGTTGACCCTATGCGTGACCTTGAGACCATCAATATGGAGCTGATCTTCTCGGACATGGAGATGGTAGAGAGAAGAATCGACAGAACCAAAAAGGCTATGAAGGGCGATAAGACGCTTGCGGGAGAGCTTGCACTGTTTGAGAGGATCTACGCGACCCTTGAAAGCGGTCTTTGCGCAAGAACCATGGAGCTTAGTGAGGACGAGCTTGCTTGTCTTTACGACACGCCTCTCTTAACAATGAAGCCTGTTATCTACGTTGCCAACGTTTCCGAGGATGACGCAACAGGCGAGCCTACGTCCAATGAGGCATATATGAAGCTGAAGGCATTTGCCGAGACAGAGAAGAGCGGTGTTATCGCGATCTGCGCAGGCATCGAGGCTGAGATCGCTGAGCTTGAGGGCGAAGAGAAGCAGATGTTCCTTGAGGATATGGGAATCGAAGAAAGCGGTCTTGACAAGCTGATCAAGGCAAGCTATTCCTTGCTGGGTCTGATATCCTATCTGACAGCAGGACCCGAGGAGGTTCGCGCATGGACCATTACCCGCGGCACAAAGGCGCCTCAGGCGGCAGGCAAGATCCACAGCGATTTCGAGCGCGGATTCATTCGTGCCGAGGTTATCGCCTTTGACGATCTGGTCGCTTGCGGCAATATGGTTGCGGCTAAGGAGCAGGGACTTGTTCGCTCCGAGGGCAAGGAGTACGTCATGAAGGACGGCGACATCGTTCTCTTCAGATTTAACGTATAATTGATAGGATTGCGGGGAGAGGGGGAACTTTTGAAAAAGTTCCTCCCTCTCCCCGCGCCCCTCACCACTTCAAAACTTTCAAAAAAGGATAAGAACGGACTTGAAGTTCGACAATAATGGAATAATAATATGAGAATGAGAAAAAAGAAGCACGGTGAGGAAAGAATTCTTGCCTGTGCGGAGTTATTGATACAGGATCCCACTGTGTTGAAGGATGATGCGATGGCAGCCTTTGCAGATAAAAGCCGTAAGCTGTGCTTGGAAATCGGTTGCGGAAAGGGAACCTTCGCCGTAAAAATGGCGGAGAAGGATACCGACTGCAATTTTATCGCGATGGAGAGAGCAAGGGACGTTTGCTGTCTGGCACTTGAAAAGGCGATGGCTTGCAAGGAAATGAGACCTGATAATCTTCGCTTTATTATCGGTGACGCCGATAATCTTGTGGAGTGGTTTCCCGAGCATTCCGTTGACGTGCTCTATCTGAATTTCAGCGATCCCTGGCCCAAGTCGGGTCACGCGAAAAGGCGCTTGACCCACCGAAATTATCTGGCGAGATACAAAAAGATACTGAAGGAGGGCGGTCTGCTTATTTTCAAGACCGACAACGTAGGTCTTTTTGACTTTTCTCTCGAAGAATTTGCCGAGTTTGGTCTCAAAATCGAATGGATGACCCGTGACCTGCACAACAGCGAGCGCGCAGAGGGCAACGTGATGACCGAGTACGAGAAGAATTTCTCCGAAAAGGGATTTACCATCAATTCGGCGATAGTTAGGTTTTGATATGAAGCATACTGAATTTGATAATCTTCCCGGCGGTGTGTTGGCTGTACATAAGGGCGAAGGAATGACCTCCCACGACGTAGTCAATAAGGTCAGAAGGCTGTATAACACCAAAAGGGTGGGCCATGCGGGTACGCTTGATCCGTTGGCAACGGGTGTGCTTGTGGTGCTTGTGGGCAGAGCGGCAAAGGCGTGTGAATACATTTCTTCGGACAGAAAGACGTATAAGGCGACTTTGCGTCTCGGTCTCACCACCGATACAGAGGATATTACGGGCGAGATGCTGACGCAATCTGACAGTATTCCCGAATTCGAGCAGGTGGCCGCTGTTTGCCGCGACTTTGTTGGAAATATCAAGCAGATCCCGCCGATGTATTCGGCACTGAAGGTCAACGGACAGAAGCTTTACGACCTTGCAAGGCAGGGTGTTACTGTCGAGCGCGAGGCCAGAGAGATTACGGTGTTTTCGCTTGAATGCGAGGCTACGGAGAGTAAGACCGACTACGTTTTGACCGTAAGCTGCAGCGGCGGTACGTATATCCGTACGCTTTGCGCGGACATCGGGGCAAGGCTTGGTTGCGGCGGCGTGATGGCAACGCTTGAACGGTGTGAGGCTTGCGGCATATCTCTTGATGAATGTTATACTCTGGAGAATCTGGAGGCCTTGAGCGAGGATGACCGCCAAGGCTTGCTTTTGCAAACCGAGCGGCTTTTTGACGATCTTGAAGCGGTAAAATTGCCCGCGTTTTTTGAAAAGCTCTTTCGGGACGGTTGCCCGATCTATCAGAAAAAAATTAAGACCGATTTTCCTTCGGGCACCCGTGTGAGGATCTGTTCCGAGGACGGACGTTTCTTTGCTCTTGGCGAAGTGGTTGAGCGTGAGCAGGGAAGCGCGATCAAGTCGGTGAAGATATTTGAGTTGTAATGAAAAAAGAGCCTTTGCAGCTCTTTTTTTATTATAGTCCTAAATTTTGCTGTAAGCAGGGGCGGATTTGCGGTGTCCCTTGCTTGTGGCGGCAAGGGCTTTTTCTTCCGCTTTGTTGATGGCTTCAATCGCAAGCCTGCCGCCTTCGGCGGCTATCGGAAGCCCTCCCGGGCATTGCTGCCATTGCGTCGCTAAAATGACGTTGGAAAGTCCCGGAATGCGATTGCTGACTCTTTTCGGCAACGCTTTGGATGGCAGAGCAAAGCTCATAAAGGAGCCTGTTTCCGCGTTTGTATAGCGGCGGTAGGTAGCAGGCGTCCAAACGTCGATGCAGGTCAGCTTTCCTTCAAGCTGTGGGAGCTTTTCGCTCAAAAGCTTTATAAAGGTGCGCGCAAGCTCCTCTTTTTTTGCCTTGTAGGCCATCGGGTCTCGTTCTCGAAGCTCGATGAAGCACTTGGCTTCATCCTCATAGCAAAATGTCAGCGTCTGCAGGATCGTTTTGCCTTTTGGCGCGAAGCTGCTTTCGTGAGAAAATTCCCGTATGACGGCGCAGTCTGTTCCAAGCACCTTGCGGTAGCTTTCGGGGATTTTGAAGGCAAAATCTCCACGAAAAGGGGGAGTGGGGAGGTCGCAGGCTATGGCGCATTGATAGCTTGAAAAGCGCTTCAGCCGCGGATTTTCATAAAGTCGCTTAAGCTGCTTGGGCATAGGGAGCTGTAATATCTTTTTAAAGGTGCTTTCGGGATCGGCGGTCAGTACAATGTAGTCGGCTTCTATAACGGAACCGTCCGCAAAGCGAGCAGAATAGGCTCGGCCTCCCGCGTGATAGATCCTCACCGCCTCCTTGCTTGTCAAAAGTGTTCCTCCCAAAGCCGTGAAGCGTGCGGATATGCGCTTTGCCATTTCCAAGGATCCACCCTCGGGAATGCCGCCGTTTTCTCCGCAAAAGGTGGAGAATATCATTACCAATGCCAACGCACCGAAATCGTTGCCTAAAAGCGAACTGATGAAAAAACGCAATGCGGGATGCGTGAAGCGCGCGGCGAGCTCGCCCGTGGTCATACTGTAGTATCTCAATAAGGACGGCATCTTCAAAAGCTTCTCTCTTGCGGAAAGACCTTCGTTATGCTCCTTGCCGCCAACGCCGCAAAGCCTTTCCATAAGCTCAACCGCGATTATAAATGCATCGATCTCTTTTCCGTCTTCAGGCGACAGGCTAAGCATTTCTTGTCTGATCCTTTGCAGATCCTTGTGGAGAGAAAGCTGTACCCCTTCGTATTCACAGGTGTATAAGCTGTCTCCTTGATAGATCTTCACACTGTCCAAGGCTCCAAGCGCCTTCCAGATTTTGTAGCCGTCTGCGGCGGGATTGGTTCCCGTCAGCCAATGAATGCAGTTGTCTATGTGATATTCGCCCCTCTGCCATCCCGTCAGATTGCCGCCCGCAACTGCGTGCTTTTCGCAAACGGTGGCGTGATGCCCACTCAATTGCGCGAAAATACCCGCGCTGAGCCCCGAGACTCCGCCTCCGATAATCAAAATGTTTGCCATAACTTGTGCTCCTTTATCGTGCTTTTTGCTATTGTTGCCCGAAACAGCAGGAAATACGCAAATGCCGCAAATAAAAAAGCCAATGCCTTTATAATAAGCATTGGCTCAGTTGATTATAATCATCCAACGATCTTGCCCCACCCTAAAACTGCGAAGCTATTTTAGAGTTTTTGGAGGATATGGGGAGGTGCAGGAGGGGAAAGGAACCTTTTTTTCAAAAAGGTTCCTTTCCCCCTCCTGCATATATTAACTTAAACAAAATCCTCCCAGCGCCATTCGTCGTACCATTTGAGTCTGGGGACTCCGTCCTCGTCAAAGCTGACGGGGAGCCAAACGTAATCGGCGATGGACGTGTTTTTCGCGGTAAGCTTTCTCATATCCTGAGGAAGCAGAGGCGTCTTTGTCTTGTCGTACCAGCTGTCGAAAACGTCCATAAAGTTGGGCCAGCTGGGATCAATGTCAAGAAGCCAACGGTCTGCGGCGGCAATGTAAAAATCCTTGCCGGGGATCTTGATAACGCAGGCAACCTGGCTGTCGAAGGTGGTGCGCTTCACGTCACCGATGCAGGACTCACCGTGCTCTGTCCAAGGACCCGTGAGGTGATCTGCGGATGCACTCTCCGTGGGGTTGGGGAACTTTGCGGTGGTTCCCGAGGTGAACATATACCACTTGCCATTTCTGCGGAAGATAGCGGGCGCTTCTCTGACGAAGGGAACGCGGCGACCCTCGAAGAATTCGGTGTATTCGCCCGTAACGTCGGTGTAATCCTCTGTCAGAGGCATGATGATCATACTGCAGTGTACACGCTCAAACATAATGTAAGCGATGCCGGTGTCGGGATCCTTAACGAGATCAAAGTCGCCCGAAAGGAAGCCGCCGGGGTGAACGTCGTGCTTGATTTTGAAAGGACCGTGAATGTCGGGAGCGGTCAGAATGACCATATACTGATCTCTTCCGTTGTCACCCATGATCTTGATCCACATAACGAATTCCTTGTTCTTCTCGTTGTAGAGCATATGGGGACGGTCCATCTTGGAAAGCGGATGCAGGGGGCTTGTGGGGTCGTCAACGTCGGGACCTGCGATGATACCCTCGCTCTTCCAATTGTAGAGATCGTCGGAGGAATAGAGCCTTACTCCCCAATGCCAGATCTCCCACTCGGATTGTGATTTTTCCTTGTTCTCGCCAAACCACCAGAACTTGCCTTCGTGATAGATAATGTTTCCGCCGTGAGCCTGAATGCGGTTGCCGTCGGTGTCAAGCCAGACCTGACCGGGACGGAAGGAGTTGTACTTTTCCATAATAATCGTCCTTTCAAGATGATTTTTGTAAAAGGAGGCAAAAGCATACAAATGAACCGTCCTGTCGATGGATGAAAGCAATGTCATTTTTGCCTTTGCCTCTTTTTTTGTTGTTTGATTATTTTACAAATTCGTTGTAGATTGCGTTCAGAGCAGCGGTGAAATCATGCTCCTCAACGCCGATGACGATGTTCAGCTCGCAGGAGCCCTGGTCGATCATACGGATGTTGATGCCTGCGTTGGAAAGCGCGGAGAAGACTCTTGCCGCAGTACCCTTTGCCTTGACCATACCGCGACCAACCACCGCGATCAGAGCAAGTCCGTCCTCAACGGTAATGCTGTCGGGCTTGGTGCGTCTGGTCATTGCCTGCAGAACTCTTTCTCTGTGTCCCTCAAGCTGAGCGGTGGAAACGATCACGCTCATGGTGTCGATGCCGGAGGGAAGATGCTCGAAGGAAATGTCGTTGTCCTCAAGGGATTCGAGAACCTTACGGCCAAATCCGACCTCGCTGTTCATCATATCCTTTTCGATGGTGATAACCGAGAAGCCCTTCTTGCCTGCAAGTCCTGTGATCACGTGCTCGCTGTCATAGCTGGAGGCCTGAGATACGATCATCGTACCCTTGTCCTGGGGACGGTTGGTGTTTCTGATGTTGATCGGAATGCCCGCGTAACGAACGGGGAAGATCGCGTCCTCGTGAAGCACGGTCGCACCCATATAGGAAAGCTCGCGGAGCTCACGGTAGGTGATGGTGTCGATGGGCTGAGGATTATCGATGATGCGGGGGTCTGCCATGAGGAAGCCCGAAACGTCGGTCCAGTTCTCGTAAAGGTCGGCTTCGGCCGCACGGGCAACGATAGAGCCTGTGATATCGGAGCCACCGCGCGAGAAGGTCACAATGGTGCCGTTGGGAGCGATGCCGTAGAAGCCGGGGATAACGGCATACTTGTGATCCTTCAGCTCCATAGAGAGAATGTCGTTGGTCTTGTCCTCGTCAAACGTGCCGTTTTCGCGGAAATAGATCACGTTTTCAGCGTCGATGAAATCAAAGCCGAGATACTTGGCGAGAATGATACCGTTCAGATATTCGCCACGGCTTGCGGCAAAGTCGCGTCCCGAATTGTGCAGGACGGCATTCTTGATGTATTCGTACTCTCCCGAAAGGTCATAATCAAGACCGAGCTCGGAAATGATGCCGTTGTATCTTTCCTTGATCTGGTCGTAATATGCATCGATCTCCTCGGAGGACGCGCGGGAACGGACAAGCTCAAAGAAATTGTAGAGCATATCGGTGACCTTGGTGTCTCCGGGATATCTTTTACCGGGAGCGGAGGGGATTACGTATCTGCGGTCGGGGTCTGCCTTTACGATCTCGGCAACCATGCGAAAATGCTCGGCATCTGCCAGAGAGGAGCCTCCGAACTTTACAACTTTAAGACTCATATTTATCTACCTTTCTGCGCATAGCGCACTGAAAAAAATTCATTTACGATCTTTCTGATAAAAAAAGACAATATATATTATATTATATGAAAAATCGGCTTTCTTGTCAATAGGGATTTTACATAAAAACGATAGTTTTCCCATTACTTATGCGGTGCATTTCGGGAAAAAGGGCAAGATATGCGAAAAGTGCGTTGGAGGACTTGCAAAAATGACGTCGGTGTGATATAATGTGTACATCAAACAGCAAGGATGGCAGCGTGAAAGCCTTCACATCTATAGGCAGCCTGACTGCTTCACGCAAAATCCATTGATCATTATTTGTGCCACCGCGTAGGGTTTCCCGAAACGAACGAAGTGAGTTTTGGGGGGATTCCGTGGGCGGCGGAATGGAGATTCGTATGAAGAAATACCTGTACCCCGCAGATATATTGCTCCCCGATTTTTCACGGTTTAACGGTGAAAAGTGGGCGTGCGTTGCCTGCGATCAATATACCAGCCAGCCCGAGTATTGGGATAAGGCTCGCGCTTTTGTGGGTAATGAGCCCTCAACGCTTGATCTGATGCTGCCCGAAGCGTTTCTTGAAAGGGAAGAGGAGATGATTCCGAAGATCAATGATAATATGAGCGCTTACCTTTCAAGCGTGCTTTTGGAGCATAAGAATACGATGATCTATCTGGAGCGAACACAGGCGGACGGCAGGGTTCGTAACGGTCTTATCGGAGCGGTGGATCTTGAGCAATATGATTACAACAAAGGCTCGGAGACGCTCATCCGCGCGACGGAGGGAACCGTGCTTGAGCGCATTCCGCCGCGCGTTGCTATCCGCCGCGGCGCAGTCATTGAAATGCCTCATATTATGATCCTTATCGATGACCGTGAAAAAACAGTGATCGAGCCGATCGCGGAAAAAGCGAGAGGCTGTTACAGCTTGGCCTATGATTTTGATCTGATGGCGGGTGGCGGACACGTCACGGGATATTTTGTCGAACAAGCCGATTTTGACGGAATAAACCTCGCCTTGAGTCGCTTGGCAGACGCTGAGGCTATGAAAGAAAAGCACGGCGTGGATGCCGCAGCGCTCCTGTTTGCCATGGGAGACGGCAATCATTCGTTGGCGTCGGCAAAGGCGCTTTATGAAGAGATCAAGGCAGAGATCGGTGAAGAAGCCGCCCTTGCGCATCCCGCAAGATATGCGCTTTGCGAGATCGTCAATCTGCACGATGAGGCGCTTGATTTCGAGCCGATATACCGCGTTGCTTTCGGTGTGGAGCGGGATGCGTTTATTGCCGAATTGGAGGCATATCTGCGGGCGCTTGACGGAGACGCGGAGCAACAGAGCATTGAGATCGTGTTCGGAGAGCAGAGCAGGACTTGTGCGGTCGCTCATCCCGTTTCCCAGCTGGCTGTTGGCACGGTGCAGAATTTTCTCGATGAATATACGGCTATGCATCCCGAGGTGACTGTAGACTATATTCACGGTGTCGAGACGGTAAAGGTCTTGGCGCAAAAGGAAAATACGGTTGGAATTTTGTACGACGGTATGTCGAAGGATATGCTCTTCAAGACCGTCATCTGCGACGGCGCTCTGCCGCGAAAGACCTTCTCTATGGGGCACGCGGAGGACAAGCGGTTTTATTTGGAGTGCAGGAAGATCAGATAATTGTATATAAAAAACTCCGTCTCTGTGAGACGGAGTTTCAGCGTGTCGAGAAAATCTCGACACGCTGGCTGAGGTCGAAAAAGGTATATATCACAATTTTTAAATTGCTCTCGCTCTTTTCTTTTCCTTCTTGCGGTATAACAGCTTTTTCTACAATCAAAAACTCCGTCTCTGTGAGACGGAGTTTTTGTATAGAGCTTAATATACAACCTTCAGATAAAGCTGATTGTTATAGTACTCATCAACACCCTTGTTGGTGTGACCTGCGGTGATCTTACCGTCGCCGAGATCGATTGTGGGAGGCTCAGCGCCAAATCCGCCGCCGCCCAGCGCAGCACCGTGTCCTGCCTGGATCTCAAGGAATCCGCCCTTAACAGTGATTCCGATATCCGCGCAGATACCCAGATTTTCACGGTACAGCTCATCGCCGATAACGTGGCAGTAGCCGATATTGATGCGGACCTCACCGCCGTTCTGGACGTAGGTTTCCTCTGCGTATACACCGTCAAGGAACGCGCCCTTGGAGGTGGTGTAGCAGTCGCCGGTATCAATATTGATGTAGCCGCTTTCCACAACAAGGTTCATACAACGGAAGCCCTGAATGTTACGAAGGTTTGCGCTGTTGTTACCGATGGTACCGCAAACGATGTTAGCCGTAGCTTCCTTCCAGGCGATGTCACCTGTCTTGGCGCAGATACCGTAAGCTGTGGCACCTGTATCCGCTACGTCTGCAACGAAGTCGCCAACGGTCAGGTTCAGCGTGCCGGTACCCTGGAATGTAAGCTTACCTGTACAGAGAATACCGTAACAGCCAAGGTAGTAGTCGTCCTCGCTGTCCTCTACCAATCCGGTGACAACGATGTTGTTATACGTGAAGTCCTCGATCACTACGGTTGCATCACCGTAGATCATAATGCCGATACCGTTTTCGGATACAAGATTGATGCCGGTAAGGGTGAGGGTGAAGGTGTCCTTATCCCATCTGTATCCAAGGTCAAAGGCGCGGTCCTCAGAGATCGATTTTTCATCGAAGTACAGCGTGCCCTCAACAGTGGGTTCATCAACGGGCTCGGTTTCCTCTTCCGTAGGCTCTTCGGTGGTGACAGCCTTGGTTTCGGTAGTTTTTTCTTCTTTTTCGGTAGTCTTTTCTTCTTTGTCGGTGTTTTTTTCTTCCTTCTCGGTGGTGATCTCCGCCTCGGTAGAATCCTGATCGGGAGCGTTGGTTTCAACGGGATCGTCACAGGCAACCATAGCAAGGAGCATCAATCCGCAAAGGAGGATTGCAATGAATCTTTTCATAACAGAATTCCTTTCCAATAACGAATGAATTGTTTACAAGTTATATTATATAACCTTTTTTTGCTTTTGTCAATGATCTTTTGAAATTTGTCTTATAAACGGAGAAATACTTGAAAAAAAGCCGCAATTGCGGCTTTTTTCGGATAGGAAAGCGTCAGATCATCTTTCTGCACCCGTCGATCTGATAGTTCTGTCCCGAAATATAGGACGCTTTATCTCCGCACAGGAAGCAGATCAGCTCTGCGTTCTCCATATCGCTTCCCGATCTGCCCATATATGACAGCGGGTTCGGAACGGTGTGGTAAAGATCATCCTTTAAGGAATCGGAGACGGTTCCCGGGGAGACGCTGTTGACGGTTACTCCGCTTTGCGCAACCTCCTTGGCAAGCGCCTTGGTCAGAGAAATGATCGCGCCCTTACTTGCCGAGTAGCAGGCCATATTTGCGTTTCCGTAAACTCCCGCAACGCTTGCCACGTTGACTATCCTGCCGTAGCCTTTTTCGATCATATTCGGAAGGACAGCGCGGGTGACGTAGACTACGCCCATAACGTTGACGTCGAAAAACAGCTTCCATTGGTCGATGGGAGTATCAAGGAAGGATTTGGAAATCTTCCAAAGAGCCGCGTTGTTGACGAGGACATCTATGCTTCCAAAAGCCTCGAGAGCGGCGGCGACAGACGAATTGACCTGCTCCTCGTTACTTACGTCGCAGACGTATGCTCTTACCCTCGCGCCAAGCTTTTCACATTCCGCTTGGGTGAGAGACATTCTTTCTTCATTTATATCCATAAGAACTACGTCGTAGCCTTCCTCGGAAAGCTTGATGGCCGTCGCTTTTCCAATGCCTACAGATGCGCCTGTAATAAGGGCGATTTTTTTGTTGTTTGACATAATAGCACCTCAACAATTGTAGAAAAGATTGTCCTTGACCTGCTTCATAGCACGAAGCTGAGGCTGTTCTCTTACTGCGTTTTGCACACAGAGCCACATACAAACACCAAGAGACGGACCGATCTGACGGAGCTGGTGGCAGTTCCCGCCGGAGCAAAGGAAGAGGAACTTTCCGCCAACCTCGCGCTTGATGCGCAATATTGCACGGAAGTTTTCGTCGGTGTCGGCTTCGGAGGTGTCGAAGTTGACTATCTTACAGATGTCTGCTCCGCGCTCTCTCTGGGCTTTGGCATACTGTACCAAGCCGTCCTCGTCGATGTGGGTGTGGGTGTGGCTTGACATCAGCACCTCCGCTCCCGCGGCGTGAAGCTTTTCAATGAGAGCCTTCTGCTTTGCAACCGCTTCCTCGTTGTAGGTGATCTCATAGGGCTGGGGATCGTAAAAGTCCGCCATTACGTCAACAAGCGTTGCGCCCGCGCGGATGGCGGTAAAAAGAACCTCTGCGCATTCGTCGTCGGTCTTACCCTCGTTGCTGTGGTGACGGTAGCTGGTGACGTAGATCGGCTTGCCCAAGCAGTACTTGAATACCTGACGTAAGGTCTCCTCGCCCAGATGCTCGGGCTTCCAGCCCTCAAGCTGAAATCCGAAGGCTTCAGCACCGTCGTAGTGAGCGTTCATAATGGCAGAGATGGCTCTGTCGGGTGTGTTTTCGGGTATCATACAGCAGAGCAGGGGCTTTTGATACTGTAAAAAGGTTGCTTTCATAATTATCTCCGTTCTGCCGCCCTTGGGCGGCACAAATTTTTATTGATGAATTTTGCCGCAAGGCAAAATTCGCGCGTGAAAAAGATTGTTTCACTATGAGTGGGAAGTAGCTTTCACGCTGATCTCCAATCTGTAGCTTATTTTTTATTAAACATAACGTTTCTGCCGCCGTCGATCAGCAGGGTTATGCCGTTGACGAAGGCGCTTTCGTCACTTGCAAGATACAATGTCGCGTTGATGATCTCGATAGGCTCTGCGGCTCTGCCTGCAAGAGTCTTCATATTTGCCATAGTGGGGCGTGTGAGCACGGGACCGGGGGCGATGCAGTTGCATCTGATATTGTAAGGAGCGCCGATTTGCGCTATGGATTTGGTAAGACCGTTCATAGCTCCGCTTTTGGCAGTAGCATAGCCTACGTTGCTGTTGCCGCCTTCCTCGCCCGTGATCGAGTCGACGTGAATGATTACACCGCTTTTTTGCTCTCGCATATACTTCATTGCCGCGTGATCAAAATACAGCTGACTGCGCAGATTGACGTCAAGGCTCCAATCGTATATCTCGATGGGAATATCGGGGAACTCGTTGCCGGCTCCAAGCTCGAGCAATCTGTCTCTAAGCATACGAAGCTCCGCTCCGCCCGCGAAGGGAATGACTACGTCGATGCGGCCGAATTTTTCTATGGCGGCAGAGCAAACAGCAACTACCTGCTCGTATTCGCGCACGTCGCAGACCACACCGATGGCAGAATCTGCTCTTATGGCATTGACCGAGGCAACGGCTTCATTCAAGGTGTCGGGATTGATATCCGACATAACCGCGTTTCCGCCCATCTCCACGAATTTTTGGGCAAATAAAAGCCCCATTCCCGATGCCGCGCCCGACAGCACGGCGGTTTTTCCCGTAAAATCAAAATTCATAACAGTAAACCATCCTTTCTGAAAGAGGTTTGATTGCAATATCAAGCTTTCTCAATCTTGCAAAACCATAATATCACACAAATACGATGTAATCAATGGCAAAAACGAGCAGCTTTTAACATTTATGATATTATTTATTTGTTTTGGTTGACATTTGTTGCGAAAAATGATAAAATCAGATTGATGGGGGTGATGAAATGGAGCTTTTGCGAAATCTGACGGTTACGGGAAACCTGGAGGTGGTTACCGTGCGACAGATAAAGGGAACCGGGGCAGAGATCAAAAGCCGACCGAGCTACGGCCTGTCTTTCTGCTACGACGGGCAGATAACCTATACCCTTGACGGGGTTGACTATATTTCCGATCCCGATTGCGCGATCATTCTTCCCAAAGGAAAAACCTATTCGCTTCGCATCGATAAAGGAGGCTTTTTCCCTCTTATCAATTTCGACTGTGACGGGTTTTTGTGTGATAAGCATATCGTTTTGCCGCTGAAGAATCCCTCGGCTCTCATTAAGGAGTTTGAATATATAAAAAAGCTGTCCTTGTTTGAAAAGAACAGACCGAAGATGATGAGCGCGTTTTATTCGCTTCTTGACGGCATCATTTCTCAGACCGACGAGAGCGGATCGATCATCGGCGGCGCGGTGGCGTATCTGGAAGCCAATCTGTCCGATCCGACCTTGACAAATGCCGTGCTTGCCAATCAAGCCAATATCAGCGAGGTCTATTTCCGCCAACTCTTTTTGAAGCGGTACGGTATCACGCCGAGACAGTATATAATAGGTGCGCGCATTGCCAAAGCGAAGCAGATGCTTTCCTCGGGAAATAAAAAGATCTCCGCTATAGCGGAGGAGTGCGGGTTCGTGAGTGTTTATCATTTCAGCCGTTGCTTTAAAGAAAAAACGGGGATGACACCTACCGAATATATGAATTCCAACAGAATTTTGGGGTTGTAGAAGATAAGCTGTGTGGGGGAAGAGAAAAACTTTTACGAAGGTTTTTCTCTTCCCCCACACCCCCATCTCTTTTCAAAAGCTCTAAAGAAGAGGGTCATTTTGCGATTGTTATGAGTTTGATGACTGTTTTGTTTTTCTTTTGAGCGTATGGCAGAGGTGCTTGGTACCACCGTGTCAAAGCTTACGGATATTGAGGATTGATATGGTAAGATTTGCATACCTTAAATATGGGGATTAGTAAAAACCGCTTGAAATCAAAACAAGCGGTTTATGCTTTTCCTGCTATCTTTTTTTAAGTTTTTTGGAAAGAGAGGGGAGTGCAGAGGGGAGAGAAAACCTATTTTTTAAAAATGGTTTTCTCTCCCCTCTGCGTATTAAATTAAAATATCTTCTCAAACAGGTCGACGACCTCTTGCTTTTTAGGGATTCGGGGGTTGGTGGGGGTGCAACGGTCATTGATCGCCGCCTCTGCCATATCCTCGATCTTACGCATATATTCGTCCTTGGTGAGATTGGGCGCCGCTTCGCGGATGCAACGGGGAACGTTCATCTGAATACGAAGCTCGTCTATGTAGTTGATAAGAGTTTTTACCGATGCGATATCGTTGTAGCTTCCCACACCGATATAACGGGCAAGCTTTGCGTACTTGTGCACGCAGGGCGCGGGATTGGTGATAGACATTGTGTGGCTCTCGATTCCCGTGTTATAGCTTATTACGGTAGGAAGCAGGATCGCGTTCGCCTTTCCGTGAGGAATGTGGAACTGCGCGCCGAGCTGATGCGCCATACCGTGGTTCAAGCCCAATGAGGCTGCGTTGAATGCCATTCCTGCCAGATTGGATGCGAAGTGCATTCTTTCTCTGGGGAGCAGGTCGCGGGTGGATTCATAGTTATAGGAACGGTACAGATAATCCTTGCAGACTTGAGCCGCCTTCTTGGAATAAAGATCGGAGAAGGAGGTGGCATTGGTGCTGACGTAAGCCTCGATCGCGTGGGTGAAAACATCCATTCCCGTGTCGGCAGTAATGCTTGCGGGTACGCTCTTGACCATCTCAACGTCAAGGATAGCTTCCTCGGGAAGCAGCTTGGGATCGACAATGGCGTGCTTGATGTTCTTTTCCGTGTCGGTAATAACCGCAAACGAAGTGACCTCGCTGCCGGTTCCGCTGGTGGTGGGGATCGCTATGAAGTAGGGGAAATAGTCGGGCTCTATCTTGCTCGCGAACTGACGCACACACTTGCAGAGGTCGATCGCCGAGCCGCCGCCTACGGTGATGATGCAGGGCGCCTTGTCCTTCAGCAGAGCGGTTACGCCTGCCCCTACCGCCTCGACTGAGGGGTCGGGAGCGACTTCCGAGTATATAGTATATGTGATCTTTACCGCGTCGAGGTGCTTTGTTACCTGCTTGATAAGACCGCTGGTAACCACGAAGGGATCGGCAATGATAAAGACCTTGTTATATTCAAGCGAGGCGAGACGGGAAAGCGCGTCTGCGCCGAAATGTATGGAGGTATGAAGATTGAAGCTTTGCATAGCCATACGACCTTTCGAAAAAAATAGGCGGAATTTTCCTAACAAGTAAAAATTCACGCCTCACATTTCTTATTATACACCGCTTTTTTTGAAAAGTCAAGAGCTTTTTGCAAAAATTAAAACCGGACAAGCAAAATGTAAATTGCACTTCTTTTTAATTCGTTTGGGTGATACGGCAAAAACGGCTACGTCGGGAAGTCGGTACGACACGCAAGCTCCGCACGTGTAGTCAAACGCGTTTGCGGCATCGGTTGATGGGTCTCTGAACGTAGGAAACGTGGCAATGTTGCACAAAATACGGGGGGGGGTATTGTTTGATTTGTAGAAAATTGGTATAAGTGTTGCATTTCTTAAAAAAATGTTGTATAATTGTAGTCATCAAAGCATACGACACCATCGTACGTCTTAAATATTTTATCATCATTGGAGGACTTTATGAGAGCTTCAAAATTGAAGAGAGTGATTCTCGTTTTCCTTTCTGCGGTAATGGTTCTTTCGCTGTTTGCATGCGGAGGAGCTTCTACCGAGTCAACCACAGACGCTGATACGGATATCAGCACAGAGTCCGACGTTATCGGCACAGAATCCGATACCGAGGGCAAATCCGAAACGGATTCGGAAGGTGAGCAAACGGGCGCAAATACTGAAAGCGCCGAAACGGAAAATACGGAAACAGAGACAACCGAAATTGAAAAGGTTGAGACAGAGAGGGGGATGGATATTGTCAGCTTTGTTGACTATACTTCCGATAACAGAAGCTCTGTCGATCTGAAGGACGGTGCCGTTGCGGTATCCTTTACCGTGCCCGCAGAGAGCTATCTCAAGGAATTCTATCTCAATCTGAACAACGAAGCACAGTACGTTGATTGCAGTATCGACGTTGCTATGTATCGCTTTAACGGCGATTACAGTGCAAGCGTTAAAACCGAGCCGATCTACACCAAGACGATTACGTCTTCCTTGAAGTCTTCTACTCTGAAGCTTGAGGATAAGCAGTTTGGCGCGGGAGACTATGTTCTGGTCGTTAGCTGCACCGAGGATGCGGCGGGTTCTACTTCGGTTATGATCGATTCGGCTTGGATTGAAAACAGACTTCCCGATCAGTACAAAGAGTACGCTATGGTAAGCTATATCAATGGCGAGCAGGCAAAAAAGGTTTTGTGCTGTGCTATGGCAATCGACCGCGATCTGCCCGTTGTTACCCCCGAGGAGGACAAGACTCCCAATACCGAAAAGGATGCGGACAACGTAGTGAAGGTTATTCTTCTTGCGGGACAGTCCAACGCTGCGGGCGTAAGCCAGAATGCTTTACTCCAGCAAAAGATAGACGCCAAAGAATATGAAACATATAAAAACGGATTCTCCAACGTTAAGATCCTTTACAAAACCGGCAATCTGAACGATATGCAGAATTGCAACGAGGAGTTTGTTGAGGTTAAGCTTGGACAGGGTATTGATATCGGATCGTTCGGACCTGAGATCGGTCTTGCGGCATATCTGAGCGAGGCGTATCCCGACGAAACCTTCTACATCATAAAATACGGAGTTGGCGGAACCAATCTGTTTGCTCATTGGAACGCTGAGGACTCCTCCAGAAACCAGCATTTGGTCGGATTTAAGGATACCATTGATGAAGGCCTTGATATGCTTGAGGAAGAAGGACTTACACCGAAGATCGTAGGCTTGCTTTGGATGCAGGGTGAAAGCGACTCTACACAGTTCTATCAAGCCCACGAATACTATAATAGAGAAAAGGCGTTGGTCGAGGATATTCGTAAGACTTATGCCGACTACGCTTCTGCACGCGGAATTGCACTGATCGATGCCGCTACCAGCGACTCCGGCTTCTTTGCTTCCTGGTTCCTCGTTAACGATATGAAGCTGAAGCTTTCCAAGGAATCTCTCGATAACTATTATATCGATACGGTTTCCTATGGCTTGACTACCCTTGAAGAAAACAACGATTTGGCACATTACGATTCTATCTCTATGCTTATCCTTGGCAGACTCTTTGGAGATAAGCTGTCCTTTGCGCTGAACAACGACAAGGACGATGAAGTATGCCCGCATAAGGCATCCGAAATAAAGGCCGACGAGGACGTTCACTATACCGAGTGCGTCATTTGTCAGACCCGCTTGACAGCGGAGGCGCACCTTCCCGTTGGCTCGCTGAAGTATGACAGCGAAAGCAAATCCTATAAGGGCGTATGCGTATGCGGTGCTGATGCTTATAATGACGTATATTTCTCCACCGAGGCGAGAATCTCTTCCGGTGGCTGTGAGGACGTAGCGATTTCTACCGGAAGCGAAGACGGTGACGATTACGTCAGATATACGCCTACCGCAAATAAGAGAGCAAGAGTTTATCTGATCTTCGGTAATACCAACGTTACCGGTCAGTATATGATCCTGAAGTACAGATTTGTAAACAACAATACAAACTCCAACCTTAAGGATACCTTCGCCGCAACCACCGAAAGCACGAACCCCATGGCAAGAGGCAACGGAGACGCTTGCGGTAACTTCGGCATCTTGATCGGTGATGGCGAGTGGCACTATCTTGTAGTTGACCTTGCGGCAAAGAATACCGAGAGCAATGCGGCAGGCGCAACGCTTCAGTTTATTGCTGATGCAAACGGACAGTATGCAGTAAAGTACATCCGTGCCGATTTCCTTGCCGCGGCTTATGACGGAAGCTGCTATCTTGACATAGCGAACATTGGATTTGTTGATCAGCTTGACGCGGCAAGCAAGTTCATTACAGTATGCAAGCATACCGTATATAAGGATGCTGTATATGATGCGACAACAAAGTCTTATAAGCGTGAGTGCAGTATGTGTGGCGAGCCGATCTATCAGGATCTTCTTACCTATCTCGAGGGAAGAGTTGCCACGGGCGCTTGCCAGAACCTTGCGGTTTCCACCGGAAGCGAGAACGGTGACGATTACGTAAGATATACTCAGAATGCGGACGCGAGAATACAGTTCTATCCTGTGTTCGCTAATAAGGCGGTTACCGGTCAGTACATGATAATGAAGTACAGACTCGTTAATAACAATACCAACACCGATTTGTTTGCTGCATTTGCGGCAACCACGGCAAGCACGAACCCTATGGCGAGAGGCAACGGAGATGAATGCGGAATCCTTGGAACTCTCATCGGCGACGGAGAGTGGCACTATCTTGTAGTTGACCTTGCTGCAAAGAATGCAGAGAATGCATCGGCTGAGCTTCAGTTCAAGGCAGATGAAAACGGAAAATATGCTTGCTCGTATATCCGCGCTAACGTTCTGCTTCAGGCTTACGATGGCTCTTGCTACCTCGATATTGCAAGTGTAGGCTTTGCAGATCAGGAAGACGTAGCAAACAAGTTTGCCGATACCTGCTATCACTTCAGCGTAACAGCTTACGAAGCCAAGGCTGCTACCTGCACCGAGGGCGGAAACGAGGCTTACTCGGTTTGTAACGATTGTCAGGTTATTTTTAACGCGGACAATGTGATTATCGAAGTGATACCCACTACCCCCGCGGCAGGTCATTCCGGTGTCCTTGAATACGTTGAGACTGAGGAGAAGTGCAACGAAAAGTGCGGTGTATGCGGTACTGTTATGGGAAGCTATTCCATTCTCCATAAGATGGAAGCAAGAACCTCCACGGGCGCTTGTGAAAACGTGGCGGTAACAACAGGTACCGAGAACGACGATGGATACGTCAGATATACACAGAATGCTGACAAGAGAGTAAGAATTTATATTATTCACGGCAACACTACCGTAACCGGTCAGTATCTGGTGTTAAAGTATAGACTTGTAAATAATAACACCAATACCGATCTTAAGGATACCTTTGTGGCAACTGCCGCAAGCTCAAACGGATTGGCAAACGGTAAGGGAGATGCCAGCGGCAATCTCGGCACGCTTATCGGAGACGGTGAGTGGCATTACCTCGTCGTTGACCTTTTGGCAAAGAATACAGCGGCAAATGCTGAGGGCACAGATCTTCAGTATAAGGCGGATGCCAACGGTGATTACGCTTGTAAGTATATCCGTGCTGATTTTCTGCTTCAGGCTTACGATGGAAGCTGCTATCTTGATATCGCAAGCGTTAACTTTGCGGGTGAAAGCAATTAAACGGCAAATCACAGAGTGATCTGCTCAATGAATAAAAAGCTCCCCGATGCCACGGCATCGGGGAGCTTTTTATTTGAGCTTTAAGATCATATATCCAAAAGATTCAAGTGAAAAAGTCAGATTATCATCGTCGATATTAAAGGAACAAGCACGGGAAAGCAGATCTTTACAGGCTTTTGGGGATGTGGGTAGAGTTACCGAGGTTTTGCAGGATTTATCGGCAAGACAAACCGCTACAAGAATGCTTTCGTTGCCGTTTTTGCGTAAAAATGTGGCTGTTGTGTCGGGTGAGCTGTTATTGAGCCATATTGTCTCACCGTCAAGAAGCCAAGGATTTTGACGGCGAATGGCGGTTAATTTGCGTATGAGATCGAGCCTTTCCTGCCCCTTTTCGGCTTCAACAAGCGACCAATCTATGCACATATTGCCAAAATCCCGATTGCTCCAGATGCTGTGACGATTTCCGTCTGCTATCTCATTCCCGTTATACAGAAAGGGAATTCCGTCAAGAAGAAAGTCGATGACGTGAGCGCAATCCACCACCTCCGGGGGCAGATTTTTGTCGGGGCGGTTTTCGTAGTGATCGTTAGCGTAATCGTGAGTTTCAAGGGCACGGAGCGCAATATACGGATGGTTGCCGTAGGTCTTGCGGCATTCCTCGTCCTTGACGCGCAGGTGGTCTGCGGGATTCTGTCCGCGGATTACTGTCTGTATGGCTTGCGTCCAGATAAAGTTGTAATTCATATCGAAAACGCCGACATATTCGGGCTTCACACCCTCGTTCAGCATCAAGATGTCGGGCTTTATCTGCTTCAGCTCGGGAATTGCATCCGCCCAGAAATCAAGGGGAATCTGATCGCCAACGTCGCAACGGAAGCCGTCAAAGTCACATTCCTCCAGCCAAAATTTCATATTGTCGATCAGATAACGGCGCAATTCTGTGCTGTCAAAGTTGATGGAAGGAAAGCACCAAGCGTTGTAAACGATATTTCCATCTGCATCGCGCTTGACGAAGTCGGGATGCTCCGCAATAAAGCTTGCGCCGCCTCCGCAGTGCAGATAGACCACGTCGAAAAGCACCGAAAGCCCCAGCTTGTGAGCCTCCGCAACAAATTCACGCAGATCGTTGACGGTGCCGTATTCCTTATCAAGCTTGTAGTAGTCGGAAATGCGATAGGGGTTTTTCGGGTTGCCTGTTTTGCTTGCCTTTTGTCTGGGACTCCAATGCGCCTCGTTGGTGTCGCCATCGGCTTCACAGCAGGAGGTCAGATATATTGTGTCAATGCCGAGAGAGGCGATATGCGTTAGCTTTTCGGTCGCCATTTTGACGGTGCCTTCGGGGGAGAATGGACGGAGAAAAAGCTGATAGATCATTCTGTCTTTCATGGAGTTCTCCTTTGGTTTATAAGCGCATACCGCCGTCGACCACAAGATCGATGCCGGTGATATATCTGCCTTCATCGGAGCAGAGAAGAAGTGCCGCACCTGCCAGGTCCTGACTTTCGCCTGCATATCCGCAGGGAATACCGGCAAGTACCTTTGGGGCGTAGTCGGGGTCGGCGAGTGCCGCGTCGTTGCGAGGGGTAGCGATAACACCGGGGGCGAGATTGTTGACGGTGATGCCGAAGGGGGCTAACTGCTTGGCAAGATTTTGCACCATATTCATCTGCGCCGCCTTACTTGTGGCATAAACCAACATATCCTTGTGGGGCTTGTATTGTTGAACGCTTCCGATTGTCAGTATGCGCCCCCATTTGTTTTCCTTCATTTTCGGAGCGCAGAGCTGAATGAGACGAAGGCTGCTTTTCAAATTGGTCTGTATCTGCTTATCAAATTCCTCACTTGTGATCTCTTCCCATGCCTTGCGGTATTGGATAGACGCATTGAGCACGAGAACGTCCACGTCACCGACGGCTTCGTATAGCTTATCGGCTCCTTCAGCGGTTGACAAATCAACACATATGGGAATGCTGCCTGCTATCTTTTCACTTGCCTTACGGCATTTTTCTATGCTTGTGGCACCGTGAACGTAGACCGTCGCGCCCTGCTTGGCGAGTGTCTCCGCAATGGCGAAGCCGATACCTTGTGTAGACCCTGTCACAAGAGCCTTTTTACCTTTTAAGTTAAACATAATTTTTCCTCAATGTTGTTCAAATTTTGATTTGTCGGTGAGATGCGATGCGGGGCTCTGCCCCTGCACCCCGCTTAAGACCTTTTTGAAAAAAGGTCTTAAGAATCCCAAAAACTTTCAAAAAATGGCTATTATGTATCCATTGTATCCTTTTCAAC
>JAFTRQ010000195.1 GCA_017462125.1 Clostridia bacterium
AGAGTGATATTTTTGCTACGCAAAAGTGATATTGAAGCCTATGGCTTCAGTGATATTCTATTCGCCTATTAACTCGCGTAGCGAATACCACTCGGCGCAAGCCGAATATCACTGCGAAGCAATAGAACTCGCCACAGGCGAGTAGAACTGGCGTGATACTCCGTTAAGAGTATCACGCCAAGGGTGCATCGCTTTTTTATTCATTCATATCAGTTAGCCTTCTTAACAGATGTAATGTGGGTATTAACGCCCTCATACCAGTAAAGGAAGCCTTCGATGTCGATTACGTCGCCTGCCTTCAGCTCGCCAACAGCCTTATAAACGTCGGTGTCGGGATCTGTGAGGTAACGCTCAATGCAGAAGCTGTAGGTCTTGCCATCCTTGGAAACGTCAACGTAAATGTCATCGCCGGGGGCATCGTTCTTGTAGGTAACGCTTTCAACGGTCATACCCTTGAATGCTACGAACTTGTTCTGATGTTTGATCAGGTCGTCTGTGCCGAGAAGAGCAGTAACGTCTGTTGCTTCAGCAACCCAAGTCTCGCTCTCAACGAACTCAAACTTACCGTCCATGATCTCAACCTCGCCTGCCCATTCGCCCTTGTAGCCGGTAACCTTGATCTTGGTACCCTTTGTCAGCTTAGCGGCATCCTCTTCGGAGCAAGCCAGCTCATAAACGAAATATGCGCCGTCGGGATCCTGAAGATAAACGGTGATCTTGTTGTCCCACCAGGACTGAGTAGCCTGAACGTACGCTTCGATTACAACCTCGGCATCCATAGCGGCAGCCTCGTACTCAGCGTAGGTCATAACGCCTTCGGACTTCTTTGCGGGGTCAAAGTCATCAGCCGCGTTATCGCAGGCAACGATGCAAAGCAGTGTGCAAAGAACGAGCATTACAGCAAAAATTCTTTTCATTGTCATTTCTCCTTTAAGAAAATTATTTTGACGGTTATATTATATACCAAACTCACCGAAATGTCAAGACATAAGTCGATGCAAAACGGTTATTTTTTATTTTCTTTGCGCTTTTTTACAGCGTCGACGATCACATATGCTCCGATCAGCACCCACGTGACTGCCAGCACGGAGATCAGCGCAACCGCCGTGGGAGGATAATCACCGAGCTCAGCCTGACCGATGGCGCTTTGCCCGCCAAGGCTGTCGAGACGGTAAAGCGAGGTCATATCGTCGTACAAGCCTTCAAGATAGGTGTTATCCACCTTTTTGTTTCGTCTTGTGGCTTTGGTGACCTCTTCTATCATCTGCCCTGCGGCATCGCGAAGGGAGGCGGAGCCGTTAAATACGGGAGTTACAAAGGTGTTGTCGGTGTTTTCAATCAAAAGCTTGGTCGCTTGCAGCTTGACGTCATAATAAAGCTCGTTATCCTCGCCCTCGCGGGAGAGATAATCCACGTAGACGTCGCTTTCCTGCGCCTTGCTTGTGACAGGCACGTATCCCTCGGTTTGCGAATAGGCGATCTGCACGTCATTCGTCAACAGATATTGCGCGAACAGCCAAGCCGCCAACACTCTCTGGGGGTCTTCCTTGTTGAAGATGCAAAGGGAAGGTCCTTGGGAGATCATCTGCGGGTTTTCAGGGTCAAATTGTGGCAGGGCCATAACTGCGGTTTCAAATTGCACCAGCTTATCCTCGGGAATGTCTACCAAGGGAGCATCAGATCCCATCCAGGTGGCACCTGCGGAAGAGTCGATGGCGAAGATGCATTGTCCTGCATTTAAAAAGTTTGCAGGGTAGCTTGAGATCTTGAAGGTGGAGAATGCACCCTTTTCAACGTGGGATGCGACCTCTGTCAGGAGCTCTTTTGTGGTATCGTTGAAGAGTAAGATCTCTCCGTCCTCGGTGGAGTAGCCCGCCCCCTTCTGCTTCAGCATCTGGATCATCATATTATCGGTAGACTTGTAGATGAAGGGGATCAGTACCTTTTGTCCGTTGACGAGATAGTTGCCCTCCTCGTCCTTGGCTGTAGCGGCATCGGAAACCTCCCACACGAAGTCCCAGGTCAGCTTTTCGGGGAGCGTAAAGCCAAGCTTTTCGACGAAGGTCTTATTGACGTAGCAGACCTCGGTGGAGCGCATAAAGGGAATTGCATACTGAATGCCGCTGATCTTTCCTTCCTCAAGAAATTTAGGAACGATCTCCTCGGCTGAGGGGGAATCGAAGAGAAGCTCGCTTCCTCCAAGACCGTATTTTTCGTTGGCGATCAGCTCATCAAGCGGAACTACGGTGTTGCTACCCGTCATATAGGTCGCGATGTGATCGGGATAGGTGATACAGACGTCGGGCGTGGTTCCGGTGGAGATGTTGGTAATGACGTCGTTGTAAATGCGTCCGTAATCCGTGTAGAGACGGAGGTTGACCTTTACGTTGGGATACAGCGCCTCAAAATCGGCAACCGCCTTTTCGTAGATGGCGACCTGAGTCAGATTGGTATCGTTTTTTGCCCAAAAGGTGATCTCATACTCACGGGAGGTGTCGAAGCTTTCGGGAATTACGAATTCTTTATTACTGCCCAGACCGTGACAGGAGGCAAGAGTGGGGAAAATAAGCAACAAAGTCAGAATGTAGCATAAAGCCTTGATTTTTTTCATCCCTTTGTACCTCCTCTCGCAACGCCCGCCATGATTTCCTTACGGAAGCACAGAAACAGAATGATCAGAGGGGCGGAGATCACCACCACCGCCGCCATCATTGCGGGGATGTTTTCGCGCCCGAAGCCGTTTTCTCTGATCTCCTGAATACCGTTGGAAACGAGGTAATAGGCTTCGTTATCGGTGATCAAACGCGGCCAGACGTAAGAATTCCAGCATTCGATGACCTTGAGAATGGTAATGGTCACAATGGTGGGGCGGCAGATCGGTACAAGTACCTTGAGCAGGTATTTCAGATCGGTGGTGCCGTCCACCTTAGCGGCGAGATAAAGCTCGTCGGGCACCTGCTCAAAGTTTTCCTTCAACAGATAAATGTAGAATACCGAAACCACAGAGGGCAAAATCAGACCCGCAAAGGAGTTTCGCATATTGAGGTTGGTAATGGTCGTAAAATTGGTGATGATCACAAGCTCTGTGGGGATCATCATCAAGGACAGAAACAGAGTGAAGAGCAAGCTCTTTCCTTTGAAATTCAATCTTGCGAAGGCGAATGCCGCGGGGATGATCACCGCAAGCATCAGAAGTGTGGTTGCCACGGTGAAGATCAGCGTGTTGAGAAAATAGTCACCCAAGGGAACTGCTGTGAATGCGTTTACGTAGTTTTCAACGGTGGGGGAAAGCGTAAAGAATTTCGGAATAAACTCGGCATTATAGGCGCCGTATTCTTTTACGGAGGTCAACAGCATCCAATAGAAGGGAAACAGCACCACAAGCGCTCCGAGTGTCAGAAAGGCATAAATAAACACCTTCAGAATGATTTTGCGAGCTCTCGCACTCTGCTCAAGCCTGCGGTAATCAGATTTTACTTGCATAACGGTCTCCTTTCTCAATAATGTACGTGCTTGCGGCGGATCAGCAGATTGATGCAGGTAATGGTCAGCACGATAATGAAGAGTATGATCGCTGCCGCGGAGGCGTAGGAGGGGAATCCGCCGCTGTCACCGTACAGCATATCGTAAACGTAACCGACTATGGTGTTCATTCCCGTGGCATTCAGATCTGTGCCGAAAAGGGCAACGGCATCGTTATACGCCTTGAATGCGCCTATGAAGCCTGTGATAACAAGGTAGAACAGGGTAGGAGAGATCATCGGCAGCGTGATCTTGGTAAACATACGTGCCCTTGAGGTGCCGTCTATCCTTGCGGCGTTGTAATAGTCCTCCTTAACAGAGGCCAGCGCGCTTGTCAGGATCAGGATCTTGAAGGGTAACACCACCCAGACCGTATAGAAGCAAAGCACGAACATTTTTGCGGCGTAAGGACCGTCAATAAAATCAACGGAAGATCCGCCGAAGAGATTGATGATCAGATTGACAAGGCCGTCGGTATATGCCGTTTTTTTGAACAGGATCATAAATACCAATCCCACAGCAAGCGTGTTGGTGACGTAGGGCAAAAAGTAGATCGTCTGAAACAGCTTGCGCAGAGGCTTAATGGAAGCCAACCCCAAGGAGACCAGAAGCGCAAGGCAGGTGGAGAGGGGAACGGTGATAACAACGAGAATAAAGGTGTTTTTCACCGCCTGCAAAAAGTATGGATCGTGGAGAATATATTCATAATTGTAGGTTCCTATCCCAAAATAGGTTTGAGAAGCAGAGTTATAGCCTTCCTCAAAGGAGTAGATCAAAACGTCGATCAGCGGATATACCATAAACACACCCAAAAAGAGTATGGCGGGGAGCAGGTATAGCCAGGCCTTCAAATTGTTTTTGTTATCCATAGCAATCTCACCTTTACATTAATATATATTATCTTCATTATATCACAATTGGTTTTTTTTGTAAATAGATAGTCTGCAAAAATATCGGTTTCTGCGAAAAGAAGCACTCAAACTTCATTGCCTGAGTGCTTCTTTATTTATTTGATATGCTTCACCTGCTTGTAGACCTTATCGCTGACCGTTTCGCGTTTAAGCCTGAACAAGGTGGACGGGAGCAAACGGTCACCCGCAACCGTAGCTGTAGTGCAGGGATGCTTGTCTCTCCAAGCGTCTCTTTCCTCATTTATTGGGATTTTGTTCCGCGCACGACGAATTTTAAAAATAAATTCTTTTTGTAGCTAGGCGAAAAACCTTTGTGCGGAAAGGGAAATTCTAATGTCTACCAAAACAGTAAAAATTATTTTGAAAATTTTTCAAAAAACTATTGACAAGGCGAAAAGTTTGTGATATAATCAATGTGTACCAAAGAGGTAGACATTCAGAGACGGAGGAACAGCAGAGAATGAGAGTTACGCAAGAAGCTGATTACGCCATCCGAATTTGCTTGATCCTCGACAGTCTGGGCGAAAAAACAGGTGCTTCGACTATCGCAGATATGGCCTGCATCACTCCCAAGATCGCGCTGAAGGTGCTCCGCAAATTAAATGAAGCGGGTATCGTAAGATCCTACAAGGGTGTGCAGGGAGGCTACAAGCTGACAAGGTCAGGTGAGGAGCTGAAGATCATTGAGATCATCCAGCTGATCGACGGGCCGATTCGGATATCCAAATGCCTCGATTGCGACCACGAGTGCTCGAGAAACCCGTGCAAATTGGATTGTAAGATGCATATCGCATTTGATGCGATCAACCAAAAGCTTGTTGAAAATCTCGGACTTATAACGGTGAGGATGCTTCACGACAGTAACGTGAGTCACGCCGATATAGCCGATATTATAAATTAAAAAATTAAAATCATATTTATTTAAAAGGAGAATTTGTTATGAAAAAGTTTGTATGTTCTGTTTGCGGTTACGTTCACGAGGGAGATCAGGCTCCCGAAAGATGCCCCCAGTGTAAGGTTCCTGCTGAAAAGTTCAGTGAGGTAAAGGAAGAAGAGAGAGTTTGGGCTGCTGAGCACGTTGTAGGCGTTGCAAAGGGCGCTCCCGAAGAGATCATGGAAGGCCTTCGCGCAAACTTCATGGGCGAGTGCACAGAGGTTGGTATGTACCTTGCAATGGCAAGAGTTGCTCATAGAGAAGGCTATCCCGAGATTGGTCTCTATTGGGAAAAGGCTGCTTGGGAAGAGGCAGAACACGCTGCAAAGTTTGCTGAGCTTCTCGGCGAGGTCGTTACCGACTCCACCAAGAAGAATCTCGAGATGAGAGTTGAAGCAGAGAACGGCGCAACCCTCGGTAAGTTTGAACTTGCTAAGCTTGCAAAGCAGCTGAACCTCGACGCTATCCACGATACCGTGCATGAAATGGCTCGCGATGAAGCAAGACACGGCAAGGCATTCGAGGGCCTTCTCGAGAGATACTTCGCAAAGTAATTTTTGAACGGAATAACGTGAGAGAAACCTTTTGTGAACAAAAGCGTTCCCCTCGCGCTCCCTTCCAAAAAACTTTCCGAAAAAGAAAGTTAAAGACATTGACACTTTGAGTTATGATCAGATGATATTGTGTGAGAATGTTATCTGAAACAAGACTTACTGCCGTGAATGCGGCGAGCGAGGCGGGGAATACTGTTTATGGATCAGCCCTCGTCTTGTGGGGCCCCACAAAAAATGAATCCATATTGCACTATATTTGGAAAAAGCGCAATCAAATTGAAAATTGGAGGATCGCGTGAAAGATGCTTCCGCTATATAGTGAAATGATCTTTTTCACGCATCGATTACTTTTAAAGCCGCTTTGCAGCGGCGGAAAGGAGATCCCTATGAAATACGTTTGCCCCTGTGGCTATGAATACGATCCCGCTCTCGGTGATCCCGATAACGGCATCGCTCCCGGCACAGCTTGGGAGGATCTTCCCGAAGACTTCGTCTGTCCTACCTGTGGACTTGATAAGGATGCTTTCGAGAAGGAAGATTGATTAAAAACCAGATAAAACTACGCGGTGACCGCTCTTCGTGCTGACAGAGCGGTTGCCGCTCTTTTTTGCTCAAACTGTGGTGTTTTTGTGGTGTTTGCGGCTTGATTTTGGAGTGGAATGGGAGTCAAAATGGAAATTTGAAAATTGGCATTTTTTATTATACCAAAAAGCCTGTTCTTGCGAACAGGCTTTTTGGGTTGTTTGCGGAAAGGTTGCAACTGATGTTGTGTAAAACTACGTTCTTTTTTTGCGAAGGGGAGTATCGGTACGAAGAACACAAGAGATCATATATCGATAGATGGTATATACTGCTTTGTTTCACAATTATTGTACCAAAAAAAATCACGATTATTGCACCAATAAAAAAACACCTTGAATTATTCACACTTTTGTGGTACAATAAAATAAATATGCAAGCAAATACATAGAGAGGGGGGTCTTGTATATGAATATTTTACATATGAAATACGCGGTCGAAGTTGCAAGACTCGGCTCGCTGAATAAGGCGGCGGAAACGCTGATGATCGCACAACCGAATATCAGCCGATCTATCAAGGAGCTCGAAGCCGATCTTGGAATTACCATATTCAGGCGTAGTACACAAGGAATGGTTTTGACTCCTGATGGCGAAGAGTTTATGGATTATGCGCGTGATATTCTTCACCGTATCGATAAGATCGAGCAGTCCTACCGTGACGGATCGCATAAAAAGCGCAAGTTTTCAATCTCTGTTCCTCGCGCGTGCTATATCTCTGCAGCAATGGCGGAATTTTCAAAAAACATCGGAGATACTCCCGTAGAAATATACTACAAGGAAACCAACTCCAAATAGACCATAAAAAAGCTTCTTGAAAACGAATACAATCTCGGTATCATTCGGTAATCGGATAACTATGATAATTACTACAAGGATATGCTTGAGGAAAAAGGACTTTCTTATGAGCTTGTGGCAGAGTTCTCCTACGTTCTTCTTATGAGTCGTGACAATCCTCTCGCTGCAAAGGAAACGATTACTTACGA
>JAFTRQ010000021.1 GCA_017462125.1 Clostridia bacterium
AAAAAGGTAACGCTCGTACCTCAGGACTATCCCCCGATACGCGTGACCAAGCTTGAGAAGTGCAGAAAGCTGAGCTTGCTCTCGGAGGGTGTTTATCTCTATGATTTCGGAACGAACGGTGCCGGGCGTGTTAAATTAACGCTCAAAAACACCAAGCGCGGAGAGGTCATAAGGATACGCTATGCGGAATTCATAAAAAAAGATGGCAGACCCCACCTCGGTCCCTATCAGGAAACATACTTCCAGGATGATACTAAAGAAGGCGGCGTCGCAGAATACGCCGCAAAGAACCTTGACGTTTATATATGCCGCGGAGACGCAGAGGAGACGTATATTCCTCGCTTTACCTTCACGGGCTTCAGATTTATTTATATTGAGGGTTACTCGGGTGAATACACCCAAGACACAGTCGAGCGCGCCATAATGCATAACGATCTTGCAGAGATCGGCGATATTGATACCGATAATGAGGATATCGCTGTAATCTGGGACACTATAAAGAGAACGTACCGTTCGAACATATTCACAGGTCCGATAGATTGCCCGACAAGAGAAAAGAATTTCTGGAACGGAGATACCCAGGCATTCTCCACCACGGCGTGCTGGTATATGGATAATAAGGACTTTCTCTCCTCCTGGAGCCATACGGGCAGAAAGCTTGAGTACGGAATTTACGGATACGAGGACGAGGAATACATCCTGCCACTCGTTCTCTATAAATTCTACGGTGATCCTGATGTCATTCGCGTGAAGTACCCCATCGTAAAGGCTCTTATAGAAAAGCGAGTGGCAACCATAGCCGAGGGAGAGATCTTCCCCGATAAAAAATACGCAAAATACTGCGACTGGAAATCCATAATCAATATCTCCCCCGATTTCCACACCGCTATGTATTATACTTATATGTACAGATGTGCCGCGCATATGGCGAAAATTCTCGGCATTCACGATGACGAGACACAATACATTGAAACCTTCAAAAGCCTCAAGGCGGAATTCAACAGGCGTTACTATCTTGACGGAGAAAAACGCTACGTGGAGGAGTCCCAGAGCGGTCAGGTGCTTCCTATAGCATTGGGGCTTGCGCCCGAAAATGATATTCCCGAGATTGTAAGAGCTTTACACGGGTACGTCCTTGACGCGGATTATCATATGACCACGGGATTTATGGGAAGCGAGCATATCCTCGGAATTCTCAGCGACTACGGATACGGAGACGATGCCATCAAGCTTATCCTGCAAAGGACGTATCCCTCGCTTCTGAATCTGATCGGTACGGGTGCTACCACTATGACGGAGAATTGGGAAGGACTGGTAGAGTACGACGATATAAGAGCATATGACAGTATGAATCACTTCGCCTTCGGCGTGCCGGGACGGTGGATATTCGAATGCCTCGGCGGCATTAGAATACTCAAAGCCGGATTTGAAAGAATTCTTCTTTCGCCCACACCTTATAAGGAGATAGGAAGACTCCGTGCAACACATAAATCTCCTATGGGGCTTATAGAAACCGAAATATCGTATAATGCGAATGATGATACGTTCACCTATTCATACGTTATCCCCCACGGTATCGAGGCATTTATTCGCCTTCCCGGAACGGAGCAAAGACGTCTTTCCAACGAGCGCGGCAGTATAACATTTACAGCATAAGTCAAAAGCTTGACCAACGTGCCGTTTGCAAGTCTTAGGACTGCGTCAATCTAACACGCATAGCAGAGCTTATGAATATATCACAATAGAAAAAGCGGCAGCTTTTTACCGAAATGGTATCGAGCTGTCGCTTTCCTTTTTTATTATTGATTTTCAGAGAAATGAGTTTTACAAAGCTCCTATGAAGCCTTGCAAATCTCAAAAAGCCTTGCACCGTAACACCTTTTTGCGATATAATCCTTGCAAAATCCTTTTCGCTGAGCACATCGTTTGAGAGTTTGCTGAATGCATTATATCGCGTTTTGACGTGTGCGCGAACGGGCTTTTGGAAAAGTTCAAAGGCTGTTTGCGTTTGGTTGTAGGCTGCGAAATTGATTCGTTTGGTTAACCGAAAAAGATGCTCTGCCATTTTCAAAAGGCATCTCCCGGGTACGATTTTTTTTGGGGGGTGCAAAAATCAGACATGCTATTGAAAAAAGCAAGAAAAGGATGTATAATAAAGACGGCTGGAAAGTGAGGTGAGGAGATGGAAATTCAATGGAATGCCGACGTTATCAATCGGTGTACGATTTCCCGTGCGCAGCTTTCGGGGGATGCTTTTTCGGTGCAGTGGATCTCGGCAAACGAGGCAAAAAATCGGGATACGTTAAATTTCAGACGCCACCAACATTCTTTTTTTGAAATACACTTTATCTTAAAGGGAAACATTGTGTACGACATCAGGGATCGGCTTGTAACGGTGCAGGATGGAGAATTTGTCACGATCTCTCCCTTCTGCCCACATCGCGTGGTCAGCTGCAGCGCGGAATTTGAAAAGCTGACGCTTGCGGTGGAATGCGGATCGGATAAAATTTCTGCGGGATTGACTGCCGCAGAATATCAGGTTCTCCCAATCGGCAAAGAAATGATGCTCCAATTGGGATTGGTCTTCTATTATGCCGGCAAAATGTGTGAAAATCGGGATTTTTTGATCAAACACACCTTGCATGCCTTGGTTTATCACGTGATTTCGTTTCGGATGCCGACATCGGGGCATCGTGAGGAGAGGTATGACGATCGGGTTCTCAAGGCCAAAAAATACGTGGAGGACAACTATGACATCCTTTTCACGTGCGAGGTGGTTGCCGCTTACTGCCACATCAGCGCCAAGCAGTTGGGAAGACTTTTCCAAAAGTACGAGGGGATGGGGCTGCTGGAGTTCATTCACCGAACAAAGCTGGAGCAGTGTAAAAAGATGCTTCTTGAAACCGATTACACGCAGCATCGGCTCGCGCAAATGCTTGGCTTTTCCGGTGCGGATTATTTTAATAAGTTTTTCGTTCACAAAACCGGCATGACACCGATGCAATTTCGTGATACGGAGTGCGCGCAAAGATAGGACAACATTTTTTGCCAATATCGGACATACTATTGTGTTCATACCCGGCTCCTGCTATAATGATTTTATCATTATGACACAAAGGAGTAGGGTATGAATTTTTTGGTTATGACAGATATTGAGGGCGTTACGGGTGTTACCACCTTTGCCCAAGCCGAGAGAACGCAGTTCGGAAAGGATATGCTGATGAACGATCTCAAGGCTGTTTTGGAAGGGATCCGCGAGGCGGGCGGCGAGGCGGTGGTGTATGATATGCACACCGATGGCAGAAACGTAGACGTGACGCAGATCGACGAGCCCGTGGTCATGGGAAAGCCGATCCGCGGTGATCTTTGGCGCGGTGTGGGCGGCAGGAACGTTGATGGACTCTACATGGTGGGACTTCACACCATGCAGCACGTCAAAAACGCTCTTCTGGCACACAGCTATCTGCGCGAATACGATACGATCCATCTCAACGGAATCCTCGTTGGTGAGATCGGCATGGAGGCAGCACTCGCCGCAGAGCAAGGGGTACCGCTCAAATTCGTCTCGGGCGACGACCTCGGCTGCCGCGAGGCAGAGGAGCTGGGCACGGGTATTGTCACCTGTCCCGTAAAAACCTCGCTGACCGCAGATACCGCAATTTGTCTCTCGCCCGTCGAAAGTGCAAAGCTTCTTCGTAACAAGGCGCGCGAGGCGGCGCTTGCCGATATCAAACCGTTTACGGTCAAAGCGCCTTACGAGATCCGTATTCAATTTTCGGATTGCCCTTATCTTTACAAGATGCGCGAGCTGCACCCTGAGATCTTTGAGGACGAGAACACCGTCGTGATGCGCGGTGAGCGTC
>JAFTRQ010000196.1 GCA_017462125.1 Clostridia bacterium
AAGAACGGTGATATCGGTTCGGGCGGTGAAACAAAGCTCAGCGATCTGTCGGGTAAGAAAATAGGTGTTGTAACCGGCTCGATCCAAGCCATCAAATTGCCGGGGCTTATTCCGGATGCTACATATCTTGAGTTCAATACCTATGCGGATCTGATCGTGGCATTCAACGCAAAAAAGGTTGATGCCTTTTCTACGGATGAGTCTATATATAAGGCGATGCTTTGGGAAGGTCAGTCGGTAGACCGCATCGACGAGGCAATCGATCTGAGCGATTACGGAATGATCTTTGAAAAGGGTGCCGATCTCGATCTGCAAAACAAGGTCAATTCGTACATTGCCAAGATAAAGGACAACGGAACTCATAAAGCGCTTGAAGATAAATGGTTTGGCGACAGTGAGCCAACCGTGTTCGAGACATACGACGATCTTGACGGTGCGAACGGAACGCTGAAAATCGGTGTCAGCTCTGCCTCAAAGCCGTTTGTATACATCAAAGACGGAAAATATGCAGGATTTGAAGTTGAGCTTATGATCGGATTCTGCCGCGAGTACGGTTACCGTCTTGAGTTTGAGGATACCGCGTTTGCCGCAATTATGGCAGGTGTATCGTCCGGCAGATATGATATCGGTATGTCGGGTATTACCATCACCGAAGAACGTAGAGAGAGCGTTGATTTTTCCGCTGTCACTCACACGGAAGATTCAGTTCTTGTTATCCATAAACAAAGCGATGTAAAGACCTTTGAGGATTATAAGAATTCAAACGTCGGTATCGCCACGGGTACATACGCAGCTACGATCATCCATGACGTTTTCCCGGATGCAACCGTTAAAGAGTTTGCTTCCATTCCCGATATGATGCTTGCTCTGACACAGGGTAAAATAGATATTATTCTGAACGATGTGTCGTATTATACGTGTATGAAATGGGAAGGAATGAACGTCGATCGTCTCGAAGAACCCTATACGACAACAGACTTCGGTATTGCGTTCAAAAAAGGAGAAAACGCGCAGCTTCGGGAGCAGATGAACGCTTTTATCGCAAAAATCAAGGAAAACGGTGAATATGACAGACTGCAAGAGAAGTGGTTTGGAAATGCGGAACCCAGCGAATGTGCCGACCCGAGCACGCTGACGGGAAGGAACGGTACCTTAAAGGTTGGCACGAACAACGAGGCAAAGCCGTTCGGATATATCAAAAACGGCAGAATAGTCGGTTATGATGTGGATTTCCTCGTAGCATTTGCTAAGGAGTACGGTTATAAGCTTGATATTGAAGAGGTAGCATTCCCCTCGCTTCTTGCCGGACTTCAGACAGGCATATACGATCTTTCAATAGCGGGACTTTCTATCACCGAGGAAAGAATGGAGACGATTGATTTTTCGAATCCGTATCACCGAGAGGATATGATTTTCATCATTAAGGGTGACAATTCCTCCTCACTCGACCAGTTCAACGGCGCAACACTCGGTGTTGTTACAGGCTCGCTGTATGGCGGTTATTCGAGAGAGCAGTTCCCGAATGCGACCATTAAGGAGTTCAACACATTTGCCGACGTGCTCGTGGCACTCAAGGGGGGCAAGGTTGACGGTATTATGCTTGATAAACCGAACTTCAATTCGGTAGCTCGTACAGATAAGAACCTATCCTGTATCACGGTGCCCGCTTATTCCGTGGAGATTGGCTTCGGATTCCAAAAAAATGACGCCGGAAATGCTCTTCAGGCGCAGATGAACGAATTTTTGAAAGAGCTCAAAGCGAATGGCAAGATAGATGAGCTTATAGATAAATGGTACGGCGAAACAGAACCTGAAGAAACAATACCGCTTGACGAGCTTTCATCTAATGAAAAGACCTTGCAAGTGGCAATCGATACCACAAGAAAGCCCTTTGTATATATGTACGAGGGTAAGCCTGTTGGCTTTGAGATCGAAGTGCTTTATATGTTCTGCGAAAAATACGGATACAACGTGCAAATCGAGGATCTTTCATTTGCTTCGGGACTTGCAGGACTTGCAAGCGAGAGATACGACCTTGTCTGCGGCGGACTTTATATGACCGAAGAGCGCAAGGAAAGCGTAAACTTCTCCGCTCCTTATATGAATG
>JAFTRQ010000197.1 GCA_017462125.1 Clostridia bacterium
AGCGGCACGGACTGCTCGTGCCAATTGATCTCCGCATGAGGTTGGTCGTCTGCCGCAGGTATTGCCAAGGAGCTTTTCTTCGATCTCTTCAACCGTTGCACCCTCAAGCAATTTTGCTATGGCTTTGAGATTTCCGTTGCAACCGCCGTAAAACTCAATATTGGTTATTACATTACCGTCTATATCAAAGGAGATGATCTGTGAGCAGGTGTTTTCGGTTTTATATTCGTAACGCATTACAAGTACTCCTCGATTTTTGCCCTTAATTTCTTCATATCCGTAGGCTCAAAACGAGCGACGATATTGCCTTCACGATCTATAAGGAACTTTGTGAAGTTCCACTTGATCTTACCGTTATTCTTGTAATTTTTATCCATCTTTTTGGCGACAGCGCTCATCATCAAAGCTGCCGGACCTTTGCCAAAGCCTTCAAACCTTGTGTTCTCGGTAATCCACTTAAATAGAGGTGCTGCATTTTCGCCGTTTACATCAATTTTTGAAAATTGGGGAAATGTGATACCATAGCGACCGGTACAGAAAGAGTGAATTTCTTCATCATCTCCGGGAGCTTGGCCGCCAAATTGATTACAGGGAAAATCAAGGATTTCAAAGCCTTTGTCCTTGAACTGATCGTATAGATCCTGTAGCTCGTCATACTGCGGTGTGAATCCGCAGCCTGTCGCTGTGTTCACGACAAGCAACACCTTACCTTTATAATCTGACAGAGATATCTCGTTGCCGTCCTGTGCTTTTACTGTAAAATCATAAATATTCATATTGTTCTCCTTCATAAATAGGAATTAACTTTATCGAATTGCTTTGCCGGTGAAGTGTGGTTTTATGTCTTGGCCGATGTGAACTCGTTCCACATTTTTGCAAGCGTCTTACTGTCACTGCCGAACATATAGATGCCAACGCGGTTATTGAGAAGTCAATATTCCTCTGCCTTGCGGAAACGCCCGGGTAACCCATGAATTGGATTATCTATATACCAGCAATTCGACGTTTCGCCTGTATAGGGATACCTTCGCCATTTCTTATGTAGCAAATCTTTTGCGGAGTGGGTCCTTCGGCAATGTACAGCGTGATCACATATAGTTCGTTCACTCGAATCATAGCCCGAACCCGGCAGCCCATAGCTTCAGATCTTCTTCCGAAACCTCGCCGCCGAATTTCTTTCCTTCATCAACGCTTGCACAGGTAAGTTCACGAATGCGCTGTGCTGTGTTGCCGATATCTCCGCTACCGGCAGTACAGAACGGGATAATGCATTTGCCCTTAAAATCGTAAGATGTGAGGAATGTATCTACTACGCTCGGCTCGCGTCCCCACCAGATCGGGAACCCAACAAATATAACGTCGTACTGAGCAATATCTTCTACCTTACTGCACACAGCGGGACGGCAGTCAAGGTCTTGCATCTCAAGTGTGCTTCTTGATTTCTCGTTTCTCCAATCAAGATCTGCCTTGGTGTAGGGCTTTTCGGGGTAGATTTGGAATAGGTCTGCGCCCTCTGCTTTTGCAAGCTTACGAGCAACCTTTTCAGTTACACCACTTGCGGAAAAATACGCAACTAAAATCTTAGACATAATTGTTCCTCCTAAATTTTATATTTTAAATTTATAAGATGCGATATACTCCATACCGTCTTTGCAGGGGATATTCGGTTCTGCGATCACAAACTCGGTGTGAATCTCTTGCTCTTTTGCCGTAAGCTCAAAATGGCAAAGAGCAATGCCCATATCTATCTTCTGCATATCTATTTTGCCACCGTTAAAGTTTTTCGAGCGCTGTAAATAAAAATGTACAACATCATCCGCAACCACAATACGCCACGGCTGTTTGTTGACAGCAGACGGAGCAAGCCTCACCGTCTCGATCGGCAAGAACAGCTTGCCTGCCGCGTCGGCGGTCAAGGGCGTATCAAAGCTGTTCCAAAATGCGATCTCCTCAAAGGAAAAACGGCTATCGGCTTTCACACCCTTACGCATCATCCTTTCCCGTACAGACATCTTCTTTGCGGGATAGCCGAGAGGACTTACGCAGGGCATGACCTCATCCTCCGAAAGTTCCATCGCTTTTTCAAAAGCACCTCTGTCCATCGTGCCGCCGATCCAAACCGTGCCTATGCCAAGTGACTGTGCGTAGAGCACAAGCTTTTCAAAAGCATAGCCGAAGGCTTCGTTCGAATGCTGGGCATCCTTCATTTTTGCACCAATGTACAGATCGGTTCCTACGACCACGGGGCAACCCATTTTCTCAAGTAACTTGAATTCGATAGGCAGTCCGTAAGGGTTATCAACGGTCTCAATAAACGC
>JAFTRQ010000198.1 GCA_017462125.1 Clostridia bacterium
CCGTCTATCCGTGCGCCTCCCTGTCAGATTTTGAAAAATCACGAACTTTCAAAATCACGACACGGAGGAAAATTGAATGAAAAAACTTACCATTACCATCACGGAACAGAACGGAAACAGAAAAAACATTACGGTAGAGCTTGAAAACGAGCTTGCAGATTGGTTGATTACCCAGCCCGAGGACGTACAGTGCGATTTTATCCTTTTTGAATATAAGGCGAGATGTGTGGAGCGCAAGGAAACTCGCAGAACGCAATCTCTTGACAGCTCTTTGGATAACGGCTTTGATATTGCAGACGAAAGCGCGGACGATGCGGAAGATATTTTGACACGGCTTGCTGTCGGACAAGCAATAGAACGCTTGAACCCACGCCAACAATGGGTCGTTAAGCAGCTCTATTACATAGGAAGAAGTCAGGCAGAGGTTGCCCGTGAATTAGGCATCAGTAAGCCTGCCGTTACCCAGCAGATAGCGGTCATAAAAAGCACCTTGAAAATTTTTTTGAAAAATTTTGAGGATCAGCCTTAACTTTTGCCCTTTCCCGTGGCTATTAAGTGAAGGGCGCACTTCAAAACACGAAAAAGTAACGAAACCGGAGGTAATGAAATGATACCGTTAAAGAACATCAGAGAAGATTTGAAGGATATCCGATACTATCACGCTCGCAAGGAAATTTTCGATTCCTCAAAGGGTGGCGTGGGACTCAATAAGGTGCTTGACAAGGTGGAGCGATACAATCAGGTTATCGTCTCTGCTCCCCCGAGGCTCTATGACCTCTACGTTTGCCTTTACACAAGGGGCTTTACGCAGGAGGCGTTGTCGGTAGAACTGGGGCTCACACCCGAGTACGTGCAGATGCAACACAAAAAGCTGCTTCTATTTCTGCAAGCCAAGTTTGAGGAACGCGAAGAAACCGACGAAAGCGAGGACGACGAGGAATGAAAAAGCGACCGGATTTTATGAAAGAGGCAAGCAACGTCTATCGAACGCCCTGCTTCATCGTCAGGCAGCGGCTCGGACTTCTCTTTAACGACGAGGAATCCAACGAGCTGATCAGCCGCGACACCTATTATGCGCGTACACCGGAACGGGATGCAGAATATGAAGCGACCTTCCATAAGCGCATCAAGATCGACGGCAAGCGCATCCGCGCCAACGTCACCGCAAGAGAGTACAAAAAATAAGGCTCTCACATCCATAGCATTGTTGGGGTAAAGCTTGGGTAAATACCAAAACTACTGACATTCGTTCTGAAACTGTCGGGATAGACTTTCTTACATTTTCCAAACGAAACCTCTATAATGAAAGCGTAATCGGCACAACACAATATTTCGATCATCGGTGCGGTGTTTGCAAAGTAAAGGTGGCCACCTTCCGACACACAATCGCACGGGACGATGTTCCATCCGAAAGTGCCACGGTTACGAATTAAAATTGAATAGCCCACACGGGCACAAACAACAAAATCTAAAAAAACAGGAGGATTTTCAATGGCAGACAATAAGTACAACAGACGCAGATGGGCGATCCCCACCAAGCGCGCAAAGGGCTACGCATCCGAGCGTAAGGCAAAGGTACATCAGCACGGCCCGAAGGAAGGCAAGGAGCTGACCGACTACGAGGCAGGTATCCGTTCCGGTTACTTGCAGGCACAGTCCGATCACGCCGGGCTTTACAAGTACAAGAAGGCTCTTGCCGAGGGTAAGACCAAGCAGGAAGCACGCGAGATCTCCCAGCGTAAGGGCAACGGTTAATCACATCAATCAAACATTACAGGAGGAAAATTTTATATGGCAAATAAGAACGCAGAAAAGAACATTTTTGTAGAACGCGAGGTTTTCGAGAAGGATGGTAAGTCCTACTTCTCCTGCTTCATCAAGGGGCAGGTTCGCGGCAAGGACGTGAAGGTTGCTATCATTCCCCCCGATAAGGGCGGTTACACGGTTCTGGATATCGTGTTCGGCAACACCATGGCAGCGGAGCTTGTGGTCAAGCCCTTTGAGATCAAGGATGACGCTACGGGCAAAACCATTTCCGGTAACACCTACGCGGTCAAGTCCTACGACGAGAACGGCGAGGAATACGAGTGTGCCATCAAGCCATTCCGCGCGTCTGACAAAGCACTTCTCAATATGCTCTTGAAGTAAGCGCATAACAAAAAACGATTATCGTTTCTGCGGCTTGTACTTGGCTATGGGTCGGGTATAAGCCGCAGTTTTCTATTTCAAACAAAGGAGGTTTTTTATGGATGCAACAGCAACCAAAAAGGAATCGGGCTTTAAGTCCACAATGAAGAAAGCCGGTGCGAAAACCAAAGCCTACGTTGGCAAGAAAACCGAACAGGTCAAGGAATATCGCAGGCAGGTCAAAAGCGATAAGAATACCGCTTATGACGTCGGCTTCAAGCGCGGTTGGGAGGAAGCGTACAATATCCCGAAACGCGCATCCGCAAGATCGGCAGCGGCACAGGGCTTCAAGAAAGGCGTTGTCAACCGCTATCGTTCAGATAAGTACGCGCAGTCCCGCAAAAAGAAATCCAAATAACAAGGAGGAATCTAATTTATGAAACTCACCAAAAAGCTCATTGCTCTCCTGCTCGCCGCAGTGATGGCATTCTCCATGCTTGCCCTTGTGGGCTGTACCCCCGAGGATAGCGAGACCGAGGCAGTCAATGCGGATAACGGGCAGACCAAGATGGTTCTTGCATTAGAGCCTGTTAACAGTCAGTTTATCACGCTCTCGGCAACACCCATGCTCCTGTCTGCAAAGTCGGGAACGCTCCAGCAGACCTTGACCGCAACCGTCCTTCCTGCAACGGCGGCGAATAAAGAAATGGATTGGACGGTGGAATGGGCGGACAGCTCCAACACAAAGAGCGTCACCGAGTATGTAACCGTTACCCCCAAGAGCGCGGGCAGCACCACAGCAACCGTTACCTGCTACAAGGCGTTTGAGGGCAATATCGTTATTACCGTTACTACCCGTGACAGCGGCTTCAAGGCACAGTGTATCGCCACCTACGTCGGCAAGCCCACAGATATCGTTTTTACAAGCTCGGTCACACCTGCGGCAGACGGATACCACGTTGCCCCCGGCGGCTCCTATACCTTCAACGTCAGCCTGACCAACCCCTTCGGCTCTGTCGGCAGTCAGTTTGATGATATCGAAGTGACCGTCAGTGCGGTCGGCTCTGTTGTTCTCGGATACTACGAGTATTACACGTCCAGCGGCTCTACCAAGTGGTATGACAGCTCGGATACAACGGTGGCACTCTCCACCATTCAGGATAAGCTGATCTCGGCAAGTTATCAGGACGGCGTTCTGACCGTCAACGCGCTCAAAGCTATTGAGGACTATTACGGAAGCATGACCAGACAGGACGGCGGCAGAACCCGCGCCTACTCCAACGCTTTCCGTTCCTACGCGAGCGACTGCTATTTTACCGTAACCATCACGGAAAAGACCTCGGGACTCTCCGAGACCATCAAGATCCGCTTTGATAACACCGCCGTCGCAAGCGTCTCTTTGGATAGCTCCACGCTGTCCTTTTAAGGGGGTGACAGGGCTATGATGAAATGGACGAAGATCATCATTTACGTTGTGATCGTGCTCGCGCTCGTCGGTGTCTGCGGCTTTATTGCATACTTC
>JAFTRQ010000199.1 GCA_017462125.1 Clostridia bacterium
ACCACAGAGCCTGCGGCTACCGAGACCACAGAGCCTGCGGCTACCGAGACCACAGAGCCTGCGGCTACCGAAACCACAGAGCCTGCGGCTACCGAGACCACAGAGCCTGCGGCTACCGAGACCACAGAGCCTGCGGCTACCGAAACCACAGAGCCTGCGGCTACCGAGACCACAGAGCCTGCGGCTACCGAAACCACAGAGCCTGCGGCTACCGAGACCACAGAGCCTGCGGCTACCGAAACAACGGAGCCCGAGACAACCGAGACAACCGAAGCTGAAACGACCGAGGCTGTTGAGAGCGAGGAAGAGGAAACGTACGAGGGTATGCTGGAGTACATTTCTCCCTCCGAGCTTGCGGCAATGACGACGAACGGTAAGCTTAGCGGAACCGTTGAAGCCGAAGATGATATGAGCTTCTATCGCGGTGTATCGACCGTGACAAAGGGAGAAGGTAACATCTCGATCAACAGCGGTGAGACTACCCTTGAGAACGTCAGCAGATATGCAGCACTTCTCTATAGAAAGAGCTCGTCTACAACCACGATCCAGATGTGGGCTAACGTGGCGGGAGCGACCGATCACGTAGGCGCAAAGAATCCTCTGATTACTGTAACAGACGGTATGGATGAGTGGAGCTTCATAATCTTCGACTTTGGCTCGGAGATCGATCTGTCGGCAGGTGCGGGCTGGATCAGACTTGACCTGTTTGACGGTGAAACGGCCGTTGCGGGCGATACGATCGACGTTGCGTTTATCGCGTTCTTCGAGTCTCCCGACGCTGCGTGGGGCTATTGCCTTGAAAAATATCCCGACACTGCAGCTTCGTTTATAGTTAACTGGGACGGCTTGAAAATAGACAATGGCAGTGCATGGACAAAGGATTATTTCGTTGACAAGAAGAACTCCTCGAGAAACGCTCCTGCCGTTGCGGACCTGTCCGAGGTTGTATTCACGACAGCACCCGATAACTGTCTCAAGGTCTCCGGCTGGCTGGCAACTCCCGGCGGATGGAACGGCTTTAAGTACAGCATCACTCCCGCAGGCGCGGAGGAAGAGGGCGAGCTGAAGGATTGGCTGAGAGGCGGTAACGCAAGCCAGGCAATTCTTGACGCAACCACGGCTTACAACTTTGATGATGACCGCTGCATTGGCGGAAATCTTCAGGGTGACAATAAATATATCGATCTTACCGGCTTTGAGGAGCAGACCGTAACTGTAAAGCTTTACGGCGTTACCAATGCGGGCAAGACCACTTGCATACTGATCATCAATAACGTAGCCGTTCCCGAGTGCGCGCACAAGGTGCTCGGAAATGCTGTTGCAACCGAAGATGGCTGTATGAGAACCTGTGTTAACTGTGGCGAATACTCCGAGGTCGTTGACCACACTCCCGGTGAGGTTGATTATTCCGGTGCTTCTTACACGATCAAATGCTCCGGATGTGCAACTGTTATGTATGAGCAGAGTGCTGTCAGCGGCGCGGTTGATACGATCGTTCCTGCAATTGAATTCGTTTATGAAACATTTGTCGGAAACGGCACAGTGTTCTTCAGTAACGGTCAGCTGTTGAACGAGAACGGTGAAGACTTCGCGAGATTCTACGGAAACGGTCGCGGAGACGCATATATGACGGTCTACGGCCCCGACGCATCCGGCGTGACGGGTCAGTATCTGATCATTAAGTATAGAGTTCCCTCTGAAAATGCGGCAAGAGCGATCTGGCAGTTCTGGTCCTGCACCGGCTCTCATATTGAAGCAGTAACAGGCTGTAAGAACTTCTATTATGAAGCAACCAAGGACAACGAGTGGCATATCGTCGTATTGAATCTCGCTGAAAAGCTTGGTACAGAATACAGCGCGGCAGAAGACGGTACCTATTCCGCAAATTATCTGAGAATTGATATTATGGATCAGGTGCATAGCGCGGCTGAGTACGTTGACGTAGCTTATGCTGCGTTTGCAAGCGACCTTAGTGACGTGGTTTCCTTCGTTTCCTCCAGAGGCGACGACGCTTATTGTGATCATGCGATGTGTAGCGATTACATTCACGTTACGGGCAATGCTCTTGAAATCAAGAGCTGTATGGTCTGCGGTACGCATATAGCAAGAAACACCGCAAAGGTGACCAATATTGACTTTATCAAGGTTGACGGCAATCAGATACCCGATACGAATGTAGTCGGCACCGGAGTGCATACCTTTGATGGCTCTGAATGGACGCTGAACAACAGCATCCTCGTTCACGGTTGGGGCGCTGTCAACGGCGGTATTGCAGGCTTCAAGTACTCGACCGACGGCGGTAATACTTGGTACGATTGTGTTACCAATATTCTGAAGTTCGAATCTGAGGCTATTGTAAAAGCTATACTTGGCAAGGATTCTACGATGAAGGACTTTGAGGATAGCTCCCGTTACCAATTCGTAATGAATATCGGACACCTCGATAATTCCTCCTTCGATCTGCTGATCGGTGCCGTTCCTGCGGAAAACGATACGGCTGTAGTTCCGATTTTGAAGATCACGGGACTCAGCATCGCTTGTAAGCATGACGACGATGCGGAATATACCAACATTACAAATACTACCCACGATTTTGATTGCCACGATTGCGGACACTCCGAATCTGATGTGAAGCATACCTTCGGTGAGCTCGTTGTTGAAGGCAATACACATAAAGTATATTGCGCCGCTTGTAAGGCCATGATCTCCGAGACCATGTACGGCTCCTCCAAGGTGCTCGTTTCCTCGGGTAATATGTCTGACGTGCTGGTGAACGGCTTGAACCGCAGAGACATTGGTAAGGTCTACGTTGCAAAGGATGCGGCAGGCTTTGGATACGTAAGTGTCTGGGGCGCAGAAACGGGAGCCGATCCTTACTTCCAATTCTACAAAAACGACGGTACTGCTGAATCCGGACAGTATCTGATTTATAAGATCAGAACCAACACAGGCTCCAGCTTGACTCTGTTCTGCGGCGTTACCAACGACGGCCCCGTAGGCGGAGATGAGGGATCTATTCCCGTTCATAGTGATGGAAAGTGGCATACGTATATCGTAAATCTTGCAGATCTGATGAAGGGAAAGACCTATGAGTTCACACCCGGTGAGGAGAATAAGTATTATGCAAAGTATCTGCGATTCGACCACTTTATCGGAACAACCAATTACCTTGACATTGCATACGTTGCAACTGCGGCATCTCTGAATGAGGCTCTTGCGTTTGTAGAGGATGAATCGGTTTATTATTACGGCGAATCCAAGTACAGAGATGAAAATATCAGCAGCAGCACAGGTCTTCTCAGCTTTGATGCAAAGATGCTGAAGGGTTATCTGAAGGATACCAACTGGACTGTAAGTGATATTCTGACCTATACCGATGCAACAACCAAGCAGTCTGTCGATTACGTCAACGTGACCTCCTCTGTTCTCAGCGGTGAGATCGATGCATATCTCTATCAGGGCTCTTCTGGCCTGTTGAAGACCGTGGGACAGTATATTGTGGTGATGTACAGACGAAACGGCTCTGCAGACTGGATCGACTTCTTCCCGGAATCCACCGAAAAGGGAGCTATAGGATCAGCGGCCAGCACTATAACAAGCGAAGGCTCTGCTGATTGGATATATGCGGTGCTTGATGCTGATAAGTCTACAAGATATGACTCCTCAACAGGCTTGATGAGCATTCGAATGGACGTCTTCAACAAAACTGCTACAACACGTGATATCGATATTGCGTTCGTAATGTTCTTCGACAGCTATGCGGATGCACAGAGCTATATCTCTTCCAAGTACAGCTTTGCTAAGTGTCAGCATAACATTTTCAAGTGGAACTATTTCGAAAATTCCTCTTCTACAAGCAATGAAGCATATGAGAGAAAGGATTGCTTGATCTGCGGAGCTGTTGGATTAGAGATTAGAAAAGCACTTGCGAGAACGTGTATAAACTCGGCAAGCGCGTATTACAGTAACGCCCTCTTCCCGAAGGGACAGCATCTTGAGAACGGCGTAGTTCCCGTGATCGATCTTGCTGCTGAGGGAGTTCGTACTGCCGTTGGCGGATCAACTGCAGTGAATACTATTACACTCAGCGGAGGTTGGGCAGGTCTCAACGGACAGATCGAGGGTATGTACTATACGTTGGTTCCTGCGGGAACTGCTATTACCAAGGACACCGTATGGGTATCGACCGGTGCTACTGTTACCGCCACGACAAATACGGATATTACAAACGCAATTGCAGACGCAAAAATGGGATTTGATACCGTCCCGTTCAACTTGGGCGCATACAGTCTCAATGTCAGCGATTATGCTGCAGGCACATACGACATTTACTTCTCGATCGCTCCTTCTGAAAACATTGTAGGAGAGATGACAAGCAAGTATATCGTATTCCTGAAGTTTACCAACCTGATAATTGATCCTGAACCTAACTATCTTGTCGGATTGGACTGCGTTTTTGTCGACTCGACTCAGTATAAAGACAAGTATGTCTCTGCCAATAGAAATGTAAACGGAGCTGTTATTGTGAATATGGCAGGCGTTGAGTTGCAGAACTACACAAGCCTGTATCCTCACGGATGGGCGGCAACCGACATTAAATTTGTAGGTAACTGTTATTACTACAAGGTTTTGAACAACACTACCGGCGAGGCGCTTGGCAGTGAGGTGAAATTGGCCGAGTTGGAAATGGGAACAAGCGGTGGAATTCACGATGCCGGTGTAGAAATCGGACTGGAAAGTGACAAGAGCTACGTATACAGTTTCCAAAATTCTACGATGAAGGCAAATCTTCAGGCTTATGCAACCCAAACCGTTACGATCTATTACTATGCTAAGATCGACGATGGAAAGGGCGGAACTGTTGAAGCTCCTATCGCAATCATTAAGAACGTAAGCGTACCCTGCTTGCACGACGGAAACACAAATGCTTACGTGCTCGACGTTAACGATCCTCAAAGACAGAATTCCGTATGTTCTGTTTGCGATGTTGCGCACTCAATAGAAACTACTCTGACACCCAATGGACTGACTTTGTTTGGTCCCGAATATCTGGTTGCTCATTCCGGAACCTCAATGAATCCTACGTTGGGAACCGACAGTAACGGATTGTCTTACGTACACGTCACCTCCACAAAGAGCTCCGGCGAGGAAACTGCTCATATTTTCCAAAATACAGCTAATCCTATCTCCGGCGATAAGCTCGGTACGTATATTGCTATTCTTTACAGAAACTCGGCTAAAGAGCAGGTTCAGGTTGTTTTGGAAGGTAAGCTTGGCAGCGTTCAAGCCGGTGTAAGAAGCTTTAATACATCCAACGGTGGAAGTGAATGGAAGTTTGATATCGTGGAAGCGGGAACAACTTCCGGAACTAATGCAAACGGTGATGCTTACGCATACGACGGATCTCAATTGACAGCATTCCGTGTTGACTACTTCAATACTGCTAGAACCGCAGGCTCTACCGTGGACGTAGCATTTATCGCATTCTTTGATTCTTATGCTGAGGCTTGGGAATATTGCGCTATGTATGCGGAAGCATATTTTGGCGGTATAACAAATTGTCAGCATACAGACGCAAGTCAATTGACCAACGTTCAGGCTAAAACAGGCGACCTTCTTTTCTCCGCTACCGCAGATTGCGCGAAGTGCGGTGCTACGAGCGTGGATGTTCCCGCAGAGCTTGTTAACGGCAACTCGGTATATGGCGCAGGAAAGCTCTTTGAGATGGCAATAGAGACCGGAGAGACGTCTTTCCGCAGAGCTCAATTCCAGCTTCTTAAGGATAGTAGCACAAATAATATGCCGTACGTTCATTATACCAGCACGCTTTGCTTGGAGACTTGGATTCTGATTAATGACGGCACACAGGCACTTACCACAGCGAACAATTATTTTGCGGTTCTTTACAGAACCTCCAATCACCATTGTCTTGAGCTGTTTGTTACCAAAAACGGTCAGACGGGCCCCGGTACACACTCCAATAAACAGATTTCAACCAAGCAGGGCGGTTGGCAGCTTGCGGTATGGCCTATCGGAGATTGGGCTAATTACGACAAGAGCGGTCTTGGATGGACTCGCCTCGACGTATTGAATCCCAATATGGAATATGCAGACGAAATGGACATTGCGTTTGCGGGATTCTTTGCAGATATGGAAGCAGTTGAAGATTATTATGGTGCATATCTTACTAAGTATCTCGGCACGTGCACTCATCCCAGCTCTGATTATAATGCAACCGCAGACGTGTTGACTTATAACAAGGTTTGCGCAAATTGCGGTCTTGCACAGGGAACAGTGACAGGTGTAACCCAAGAAGGCTTGACGGTGCTGACACCCGATAAGCTGATTGGAATTACCGCAACACAGGACGGAGCCTCCGGCGGCACTCTCCAATCGACCATAACCAATATGGTTGATCCCAACTATAATTCTCTGCCGTTTATGCGCGTTGAGATTACTACCGGTGCTACTCACGGTGAAAACTTCATCAACATCAACAAGGGACAGAGCACGAATATTACGGGCGTTGGAAAATATGTTGCTATCATTTACAGAAGCAACAGTGTCCCTGCAAATGAGATGTTTATTTCCAGTTCCACGGCCGGTGTGAGCGGTGGACAAAACATAAACACCCCGTCTCCTTCGTTTGCAGCAAATTCTGCCGGATTCCAGCTTTCGGTGTTCAACTTCTCTGACAAAACAAACTGGAATGCGAGCACCGGTATCGGTACGATCCGTTGGGATATGAACGAGAAATCAAGTGTGGGCGACTATGTCGACGTAGCTTGTATTGCGTTCTTTAACTCTCAGAAAGAGGCAGAGGCATTCTACGCAAGATTCGTTGAGCAGTATCAGTTGAATAATTTGTTTGAGACTTACCTCAACAGTTTCCAAATCAACGAAACAGGCGCTCTCAAGGGAGACGGCGATTTCCCCGGTGCTCCGTTCATGTATGATTTCACAAACGTTACGCTCGAATCTGCTTCGTCGATTGCGTTTAATGCATGGTTTGCAGCTCCTACCGGAACTGATTGGTATAACCTTTGTATCATTGATGGTGACAATGTTGTGACCACCGAAAAATGGGTTGTTAGTACTAAGGACAGAACCGATATTAGAGACGTTGTCTTGAAGAAGACTTATGTTGAGCGCGGAGGCTTTACAGATCAGTGTGCTGTTGGATCTGAGATTGGTTCGTGTACACTCGATCTTTCCGCGTATAAGGGAAAGACGGTCACGGTGCAGATAATTGCTCAAACCAAGCAAGGAAAGAGCATTGTTGCAATCGAATTGAAAAATATCACTGTGCCTAACAGCTGATATATTGAATTAGGAAGAACAATAACATTTTCTTCAATGAAGATCCCCGAGCGCAATTGCGCTCGGGGATCTTTTCTTATGCGAAGAATGTTACGCTTTGTATTTCTCAATTTTTGCCACCATATGCTTACAGATCTCTGCCATGAATTTTGATGCGGCGGGACGAAGCGCGGGCTCATATTTAATCATAAACTGATCGGCTTCCAAGGTAAACTCTCCTTGGTAGTCAATATCTGCCAAGGCACGGCATACGGCATCCCAATTGATTCTTCCAACACCGGGAATCGTGTGCATATCGTGGATATAGTCCACATCGTGCACATGAAGTGCGCCGAGGCGATCGCGACCGATGGCACGGATCACGTCTTGCGGTTCGCGACCGCAGATCGCAACGTGACCCAGATCAAGACATATAGTGAAGACCTCGGGGTCGTTCAGCGCTTCGTAGTATCTGATCAGCTCGCGGGGATCAGCGCAAACGTCGTCGCAAACAGAGCCCGTGAGAGGATTCTTGGACCACATATTTTCAAGGCAGATTTTCATTCCAAGACGCTTGGCGTGGGGGGCGAGGCTTTTGTAGAATTCCATATTCATTTCGAAAAGCTCCTCCTCGTGACCGTCGTGTATTCCTCTGGTCAAGGGATGCACTACAATCTGTCTGACACCGAGGATGGACGCGAACTCGAAGACACGAGGCATCAAGGGAACGAGCTCGTTCACGTACTTGTCGTATCCTGCGCAGATGGGCGCATGTGCCTGATTGAAGATCACTCCACAGCGGTCTGCGGTTTCGCGATAACGCTTGGCGGTTTCTCTCCAATCGTCTGCAAGAACATAGTCTATGTTGCCGAAAATCGTGATGTCAATGGCAGGAAATCCTGCTTCTGCAAGAAGTTCGATGCCTCTTTCCTTTCCGACTTCAAAAGCAATTACTTCAAGTTGTGTAGAAAACAGCATGATCATATTCCTTTCCCGTAGTGTATTAGCTTGCGCTTTTTGTGTTGATACCATTTTAACACAGAAAATGAAATATTGCAATAGCTTTTTTGGAAAAATCTTCCTTATATAGGGGCATAGTGTGGGAAGTGATTGAAACGGGCACAGCTTTTGCAAGGCAAAAATCTCCATAAAAGTGATGGAGAAAAAACTGTTTTTTGTGTTCTTTCCCGATTGTCTTGTTTTTGGTGCTCCAAAACAAAAAAACACTTGACATTTTTATAGCTTTGTGATATGATTATATTGTAATTTTAAACCGATTTCTGCGACTGACGGAATCAAGTGGATATACCACGGTGGAACAGAAATCTGAATTGCCGACCGTCTGGGCACACTTGTTTCGAGAGGATAAGTGCGCCGTTTTTTAATTTTCGGCAATTTTAAAAGTTTTATTTAAAATAATATTACTATACTTTGGAGGCTTAAAGCATGAAAAAAGTCGGTATCGTGATGGGAAGCGCAAGTGATATGCCTGTAGTTAAAAAGGCACTTGATACACTTGCGTTTTTTGACATTCCTTATGAAGTGCATGTTTACTCTGCTCACCGCACACCTGTAGAGGCGGCCGAATTCACAAAAAATGCAAAAGCAAACGGCTTTGGCGTTATGATCGCGGCGGCAGGAATGGCGGCTCATCTTGCGGGCGCGGTTGCAGCGAATACAACGCTCCCTGTTATCGGTATTCCTTGTAAGTCCACGAATCTTGACGGACTTGATGCGCTTCTGTCTACTGTTATGATGCCCTCGGGTATTCCTGTGGCGACCGTTGCGATTGACGGAGCTACCAATGCGGCTCTTTTGGCAGCACAGATCCTTGCACTTTCCGATCCTGAGCTGGACGCGAAGATCGTGGCGAAGAGAGAAGCGGATGCGAAGGCTGTGCTTGAGAAGGATGCGGCTATTGCGGCAGAGTATAACAAATAATTCCGTCGCTTGAATTTTCCTTCATATGGCGTTGCTCCTCGAAAGCAGCTTGACGTAGGTAAAACTACGTCTGCGCTTTGCTTTCTTTCGGTGCGCCTTATCTGAAGAAAAATTGAAACGACTATATAAGCGAACATTTAATGATTTAACGAGGTATTTCAATGGGAGGATTTTTCGGAATCTCATCGAGAGTTGAGTGCTTGGGTGACGTGTTCTTCGGAACCGACTATCATTCTCATCTCGGAACAAGACGCGGTGGTCTTGCGGTCTACGACAGTGAGCTTGGACTTCAAAGAGAGATACATAATATCTCCAACTCGCCGTTCCGTACGAAATTTGAGCGGGTTTTTGAGGAGATGCGCGGTACAAGCGCCATAGGCGCGATCAGCGACAGCGACCCTCAGCCCCTGCTGATTAGATCGAAGCTTGGCACCTATGCTATCGCTACGATCGGATTGATCAATAACGTAGATTATATTTTGAAGGAGTATTTTTCGCACACAACGGGTCATTTCAATGCGATGACCGGCGGAAATATCAACTCTACCGAGCTTGTGGCGGCGCTGATTAACCAAAAGGACAGCTTTGCCGAGGGTATCAGATTCGCGAACGACGTTGTTGAGGGAACTGTATCGATACTGATCCTGAAGGACGGCGGTCATCTGATCGCGGCAAGGGACAAGCTTGGCAGACTTCCTCTGCTTATAGGTAAGGACGAGGACGGTTATGCCGTTACGTTTGAGTCCTTCGCATATCAAAAGCTTGGATATGAGGACGAGCGAGAGCTTGGACCGGGCGAGATCGTGGAGATTAGTCCCGACGGCATCGAGCAATTGTCGCCTCCCGGCAAAAAGATGAAGATATGCGCGTTCCTTTGGGCTTATTACGGTTATCCCACTGCAACGTACGAGGGTGTGAACGTTGAGGCTATGCGGTATAAAAACGGCGCGATTATGGCGCAGGCCGACAAGGAAAGCGGCCGATGTGAGGGCGTGGATTATATCAGCGGAGTGCCCGATTCGGGAACACCTCACGCGATAGGCTATTCCAATGCCAGTGAGATTCCTTTTTCGAGACCCTTTATTAAGTATACTCCTACCTGGCCGAGAAGCTTTATGCCACCCAGCCAGGCAGACAGAAAAAAGGTCGCGAAAATGAAACTCGTTCCGGTACACGATCTGATTCAGGACAAGAATCTGCTTTTCGTTGACGATTCCATCGTCAGAGGAACACAGCTTCGGGAAACCGTTGAATTCCTATATGAAAACGGAGCCAAGTCGGTGCATATGCGCTCGGCGTGTCCTCCCATTATGTATAGCTGCAAGTACCTGAATTTTTCAAGAGCAACAAGTCCTATGGAGCTGATCGCCAGAAAGACGATCATAGAGCTTGAAGGAGAAGAGGGATTGAGGCATATTGAGGAATACAGCGATGGCACTACGGAAAGAGGCAAGAAGCTTCGCCAGACCATCTGCGATCAGCTCCATCTTTCCACCCTTGATTTCCAATCCATAAAGGGAATAATCGAGGCTATCGGCATTGACCGAGATAAGCTTTGTACCTATTGCTGGACAGGCGAAGAAGACTAATTAAAGATTAATATTTTAAGTGAGGATACAGCGTGAAGGTTGAGTCCACTTGACACTGAATTGTTTTCTTCACGCGCAATTTAGCCGCAAGCGGCTAAATTAAATTGAAAATAATATGTGCCGCCTCCGGCGGCAGAATGGAGTATATTATGCATAACAATTCCAAGAGCGAAAGCTACGCTGCGGCGGGCGTTGATATTACCGCGGGTTACCGTGCAGTAGAACTTATGAAAAAGCACATCGCGAGAACCAAGAACGAGGGGTGTCTCGATGATGTTGGAGGCTTTGGCGGTTGCTTCGGTCTGCCTGTTGCCGGCATGGAAGAGCCTGTGCTGGTTTCGGGAACCGACGGTTGCGGAACTAAGGTAAAGATGGCGATTCTGATGGATAAGCATGATACCATCGGTATCGATGCCGTTGCAATGTGCGTGAATGACATTATTTGCTGTGGTGCGAAGCCCCTTTTCTTCCTTGACTACATTGCTTGCGGAAAGAATATTCCTGAGAAGATAGCATCTATTGTCGGCGGTGTTGCCGAGGGTTGCGTTCAGTCGGGCGCGGCGCTTATTGGTGGCGAGACAGCGGAGCATCCCGGTATGATGCCCGTAGAGGATTACGACCTTGCAGGCTTTGCGGTTGGTATCGTTGATAAAAAGAAAATCCTTGATAACACCAGAATGGCGGAGGGCGACGTTGTTGTCGCGCTTGCGTCCACGGGTGTACACTCCAACGGCTTTTCTCTTTGCAGAAAGGTGTTTGAGATAGACAAGAATCCCGATAATCTCTATGTGCCCAACGAAAAGCTTGGCGGTAAGAGCATCGCGGAGACACTTCTTACTCCCACCAAGATATACGTTAAGAGCATTCTCGCACTGCTTGAGCAGGTTGATGTCAAGGGTATTTCCCATATCACGGGTGGTGGATTCTATGAGAACATTCCGAGAAGCATTCCCAAGGGGCTTACCGCGAAGATCGATAAGAGCGCAGTACGCGTGCTTCCTATCTTCGATCTTATTGCAGAGACAGGAAATGTTCCTGAGAGAGATATGTATAACACTTACAATATGGGTGTCGGTATGAGCGTTGTTGTTCCTGCAAACGAGGTGGATAAGGCAATCGAAATTCTTACCGCTAACGGCGAAACCGCTTATGTTATTGGCTCTATCGTTAAGGGTGAAGAAGGAGTTATTCTCGAATGACAAAAATTGCAGTATTGGTTTCCGGGGGCGGCACTAATCTTCAGGCGCTTATTGATGCCGAGAAGAAAGGCCAGCTCGGAAACGGCAAAATAACGCTAGTTATCGCATCTAAACCCGGTGTTTATGCTCTTGAAAGAGCTGCAAACGCGGGAATCGAGGGCAGGGTGTTGGCTCGCAAGGATTATGATTCTATAGCGGCATATTCCAAGGCGCTTGCCGACACGATGACAGCAGAGCATATCGACCTTGTTGTGCTTGCAGGATTTTTGACCATCATTGACGAGCAGGTTTACGAAAGGTTCCCAAACAGAATTCTGAACGTTCACCCTGCGCTGATTCCTTCCTTCTGCGGAAAGGGATTTTACGGTCTTCACGTCCACGAGGCGGCACTTGAAAAGGGAGTCAAGGTTTCGGGCGCGACGGTACATATAGTGACCCCGGAGTGCGACGCGGGCCCCATTGTGCTTCAGAAAGCTGTTGAGGTCAAGGAGGGCGACACCCCCGAAACACTTCAGAGACGCATTATGGAAGAAGCCGAGTGGAAGATCCTTCCCGAGGCGGTCAGACTGTTCTGCGACGGAAAGATTACCGTTGAGGGCAATATAGTTCACATTAAAAATTAATATTAAATAGGAGAAATAATAATGAAGGTATCTACTATCAAGGACGAGCTTAATTCTCTGGCATATCACGGCAGAGGAATTATTATCGGCAAAAGTGCTGACGGCAAAAAGGCAGTAACCGCTTACTTTATTATGGGTAGAAGCGTCAACAGCAGAAACAGAATTTTTGTGGCTGAGGGCGAGAATATGAGAACCAAGGCGTTCGACGAATCCAAAATGGTGGATCCTCATCTTATCATCTACTATCCTGTAAGAGTACTTGGCAATAAGACCATTGTTACCAACGGTGACCAAACCGACACGATCTACGATCTTATGGACAAGCAGATGACCTTTGAACAGGCACTCCGCACTCGTGAGTTCGAGGACGACAAGCCTAACTTCACCCCCAGAATTTCGGGTATCATCCGCCGCGAGAAGGATGGAATGAATTTCGCAATGTCGATTCTCAAGAGTGCCGAGGGCGACGACAGCTCCTGCGAGAGATTTACTTACGCATACTCCAATCCCATCGCGGGCAGAGCAAAGTTCATTCACACCTACAACTGTGACGGCAACCCCCTGCCTTCTTTTGAGGGTGAGCCCAAGACCCTTGAGCTTCCCGACGTTGCTATCGATGAGCTGACCGATCTTATCTGGACAAATCTTAACGAAGACAACAAGGTTTCTCTGTTCGTTCGTTACATCGACATCGAAAGTGGCGAGACAGAGACAAGAATTGTTAATAAAAATATTTGAGGTGCGGTATGAGCATTGATTTGCTTAACCCTACGCATCCAACAATTCGTTACTTCGGGGCAAACCGCTGTATCAATGACGACGAAGTAAAGTCGTTTAACCAGCGTAAAATTACATGTGATGAAATTGTATCTTTTGATTGCGGTCTGCTTGAAATGTATGAGATTGACAATCCTGATGCGCCATTGCGGTCCGATACGGAGCAAATTGTGGCTGTAATTTTCCGCCCTGATTTGGAACCCGCTATATATCCTGAGGGAATTGGATTTACCTTTTGCGGATATGATCTTGTAGAAGATGCTACGGCAATTAGTGCTATTACGGATTGCGGTGCAATGTTCAAATCGATTCCTTATGAAAGACTGACAGAATATGGATTGCTTCCTACATACAAAGATGCGGTTTTGACACAGCTCGCATTGGTCGAGGAAGATCCCTGTGAAAATCACGCATACTGTATGATCTGTGAAATTTGGCGAAAGCTGGTATAAAAATATATTAGGAGAATAATTTATGAAAGAATTTGAATTGAAATACGGTTGTAACCCTAATCAGAAGCCTTCCAAGATATTTATGCACGACGGAAGTGAACTTCCTATCGAAATTTTGAACGGCAGACCCGGATACATCAATTTTCTTGATGCATTCAACTCTTGGCAGCTTGTCAAGGAGCTGAAGGAGGCTCTTGGACTTCCTGCAGTTACTTCCTTCAAGCACGTCAGCCCCACTAGTGCTGCAGTTGGTCTTCCTCTTTCCGAAAAGCTGAAGAAGGCCTGCTTCGTTGACGATATCGAGGGCCTTGACAACTCTCCCTTGGCTTGCGCTTATGCGAGAGCGAGAGGTACCGACAGAATGTGTTCCTTTGGCGACTGGGTTGCACTTTCCGACGTCTGCGACGTTACCACTGCCAAGATGATCGCGCGAGAGGTTTCCGACGGTATTATTGCTCCCGGATATGAGCCTGAGGCGCTTGAAATTCTTAAGGGCAAGAGAAAGGGTGCGTATAACATTGTTAAGATCGATCCCGATTTCACCCCCGATCCCGTTGAGAGAAAACAGGTTTACGGCATTACATTTGAGCAGGGAAGAAACAACTACAAGATCAGCGCGGATATTTTGACTAACGTTGTCACCGCTAACAAGGATATGCCCGAGTCCGCTATCCGTGACCTTGTAATTGCCCTTATTACCTTGAAATATACACAATCCAACTCTGTTTGCTTCGCGGTAGACGGTCAGGCAATCGGTGTTGGTGCAGGTCAGCAGTCGAGAGTTCACTGTACACGTCTTGCCGGTGGTAAGGCTGATACTTGGTTCCTCCGCCAGAGCGACAAGGTGCTGAATCTGCCCTTTAAGTCCACTCTCGGACGCCCCGACAGAGACAACGTTATCGACGGCTACATCAACCAGAACGAAGAGGACGTTTGCGCTGACGGCAACTGGCAGAAATACTTCACCGAGCAGCCCGCACCCTTCACCAAGGAAGAGCAGAGAGCTTACCTTGACACTATCGACGGCGTAGCCCTCGGTTCTGACGCATTCTTCCCCTTCAGCGACAACATTGAGAGAGCGAAGAAGAGCGGTGTTAAGTACATAGCAGAGCCCGGCGGTTCGATCCGCGATGATCTTGTTATTGAGTGCTGCGATAAGTACGGAATTGCTATGGCATTTACCGGAATGAGACTGTTCCACCACTAATTCAACACGGTAAAAATTCCGCAATACTGCGTTGTCGGTTGACGAAGACGGTTCGGAGTAGATAACTACACCGTCACCGCCTTTGCAACCTTACGCCTTGTCTTGCGAAATTTTTCCTCGCGTTGAAATCTGCGCAAGTGAAGAACGACACAGGCGAAAGATCTGCAATACTGTGTCGTCGGTTGATGCCGGCAATCTTACGCCTTGTCTTGCAAAATTTTTTCTCGCGTTGAAATCTGCGCGGGTAAAGACTGACACAGCGGTTTATGGAGGCTTTATGAAACTTGCTATATGGTCTAATTATTATTATGAGCTCTCACCAGAGGATGCGGTAAGGGAGTTTATAAAAAACGGTATATATGCTTCCGAGCTTGCGGATGAGCATGGAGCGATGCTTCTTGAGCGTGGCGACGACGTACGGGCGACGGGTAGAGCTTTTGCCGAATTTCTGAAGGAAAACGACTTCGATATGACCCAAGGACATCTTTGGTTGTATGCAAAAATATGCACGGAGCAGGGCGCGATCGAAAAGCTTTATAAGTGGATCGACCTATACGAGGCAATAGGCATACGTAATATGGTGCTTCACTGCGACGTTTTAGCGTTTGACGAGAGCAGATACGAGGAATGCGCGGCGAAAAACATCGAAAAGCTGAAGATAGTTGCCGAGTATATAAAGGACAAGGATATCACAATTTGCCTTGAGAATCTTGGTCCCCAATATGTTATAACGAACGTTGATCGGATCAATTATATTATCGATCAGGTTGGCAGCGATAAGCTTGGAATATGCCTTGATACGGGGCATCTTCATCTTAACGGCAAGAGCCAGAGAGAATACATTCTGAAGGCGGGCAAGCGACTTCGCGCGATACATATTGCCGATAACGAGGGGAAGTGGGACCAGCATCTGATGCCGTTTTCAGGCGGTCATATCAACTTTTCCGAGGTCGTGAGCGCGCTTCGGGAGATTGGTTACGATGGGCTTTTCAATCTTGAGATTCCCGGTGAGAGTCGGATTCCCCTTGAGCTTCGTAACGCGAAGCTTGCGTATATTCAGAGCTGTTATAATTATTTGATGCGTTGATTGAAAAAGGATCAGGAGAGTATTGATGAAAATAATGGTAGTAGGCGGTGGCGGCAGAGAGCACGCCATCATAAAGAAGATAAAAGAGAATAAGAGTGTTGAAAAAATCTATGCGCTTCCCGGAAACGGCGGTATGGCTCAGGATGCCGAGTGTGTTGATATCGGCGCCAAGGATATCGAAAAAATCGTAGCTTTTGCGGTAGAGAATTGCATTGATTATGCTGTTGTCGCGCCCGATGATCCGCTGGTGCTCGGTTGCGTGGATGCCTTGGAGAAAAAGGGAATTCCTTGCTTCGGTCCCCGAGCTGATGCTGCTATAATTGAGGGAAGTAAGGTCTTTTCCAAGAACCTTATGAAAAAATATGGTATTCCTACTGCGGCTTATGAGGTCTTTGACGATATGGATGCGGCGTTGAGGTATTTGGAGACCGCTCCCATTCCTACTGTCATTAAGGCTGACGGCTTGGCACTTGGTAAAGGCGTTATTATCGCCCAGACCCTTGATGAGGCGAAGCAGGCGGTAGTTTCCATGATGCAGGACAAGCAATTCGGCTCCAGTGGTGACCACATCGTTATCGAAGAATTTTTGACAGGCCCCGAGGTGTCGGTTCTTGCCTTCACCGACGGAAATGTCGTCAAGCCCATGATCTCCTCTATGGATCACAAGAGAGCCGGCGACAACGACACGGGACTTAACACCGGCGGTATGGGCACGGTTGCTCCCAATCCCTATTACACCGCCGATATTGCCGACGATTGTATGGAGACCATTTTCAAGCCCACGATTGCAGCTATGAATGCCGAGGGCAGAACCTTCAAGGGCTGTCTCTACTTCGGACTTATGCTCACCCCTAACGGCCCCAAGGTTATCGAATATAACTGCCGTTTCGGTGACCCCGAAACGCAGGTCGTCCTTCCTCTCCTTGAAAGCGACCTGCTGACAGTTATGCAGGCGACCACAAACGGCACGTTAGCGGATACCGAGGTCAAGTTTAGCGACAAGCATGCTTGTTGCGTAATTATGGCATCGGCAGGCTACCCTCAATCCTACGAAAAGGGTTATGAGATGACGATACCTGCAGATATCGCTCCCGACGTTTACGTTGCGGGCGCGAAGATTTCTGACGGTAAGCTTCTTACAAACGGCGGCAGAGTGCTTGGTGTAACCAGTATTGCAGACACCCTTGAGGATGCTATAGAGGCATCCTATACCAAGGTCGAAAAAATAAGCTTTGGTAACGCATATTACAGACATGATATCGGTCAGCGTGCGCTGGCGGCAAAATAAAAGTTCAAATTTTGATTTGTCGACTGATACGAATATCCTTATACGGCGGAGAAGTGAGAAGGTTAGCAAAAGAAGAAATTTTGTTTGAATCGTTTCTGATTGCAGTGTGTGTAGCTTTCTGATGGATTTAGAAAGTTGGATAAATTGTGTGCTGCATAGCCAAAGACAAGATTCAAAATGGACAAAGGAGAAACAGAAATGTTTGGATTCAAGAAAAAAGCGAACGAAAAGAACGTACCTGATCTGGATAAGATCTTAGATACATTACGCAAGAATGAAATATCCATTACAACGTGTAAAACAAAGAACAGCGGATCTGTATATAGAAGCAAATTCGGAGGCAAGCCTGCCGTTCCCGCAGGATTTGAATGGCCGAGATTTGAAGCGGAAAATTTTGATGGTGAAACAGCTAACAGACCGCTTTCCTTCCTCTGTCAAGTTAACCTTGAAGATATCTGTGCTTATGACAAGGATAATCTGCTCCCAAAGAAAGGCTTGCTCCTTTTCTTCTATGAGCAGGAATCGATGTGTTGGGGCTTTGATCCCGAGGATGAGGGTTGCTCTCGCGTGTATTACTTTGAGGACATAAGCCAACTTGCAGAAACAGATTTTCCCGATGATATGAAAGCTGAGTACAAAGTTAAGGAATACGACTTGGCTTTCTCTGGAAAGGATTCCTATCCGAGCTTTGAGGAGCTTGATTGCCATTCAGACGTGGATTGCGATTGGGATGATTATGATGAAGCAGTTGAAAAGAAAGGCTATGAGATCGAAAGCGAACGCCATAAGATTCTCGGATATGCAGATCTTGTTCAAGGCGAAATGCTGACCGAGTGTGAGAGAACAACACGCGGCTTATACTGCGGCAACCCGGAAAGTTATCAGAACACATCCGAAATTGTAAAAGAGGATATAAATCAAGCTGCAACTGATTGGGTATTGCTGTTCCAAATGGCATCTATCCAAGAGGACGATTATGAGCTTATGTTTGGTGATCTTGGCAACCTTTACTTCTATATCCGCAAGCAGGATTTAAAAGAATGTAATTTCAATAAGGTTTGGCTTGTTTTACAGTGTGGATAAGTATTTGAATTGCAGTAAACGGAACATATTAACTTGGAAAAAGAACCAAGAAAACACATTGAAAATATTTTTGAAAAAACAGAAAGGAAGCGGTCCTGTACCGCAGCAACAATGGTTTACAGAATATTTGTTGAAAAGAAAAAGGAGCTTGCCCACGAGGCGGCAGGTCTTTATTCCGAGCTTCGCAATCTTCTTGGAATAAAAAATCTTGAGAGCGTTCGTGTTCTTAACCGCTATGATGCCGATGATATTGAGGCAGAGGTGTTTGAGGAAGCAAAGTCCACCGTTTTCTCTGAACCTCAACTGGATATCGTTACCGATGAGCTTCAGGCTGACGGATACGTTTTTGCGGTTGAATTTCTCCCCGGTCAGTTCGACCAGAGAGCAGACAGTGCAGCGCAGTGTATCCAGATCATGTCCTGCGGAAACAGACCTACCGTTCGTTCCGCGAAGGTCTACGTTCTTGGCGGCAATCTTACCGAAAACGACATCGCCGAGATCAAAAAATACGTAATTAACCCCGTTGAGGCTCGCGAAGCTTCTCTTGAGAAGCCCGAGACCCTTGCTGTTCAGTACGAGATCCCCACTTCGGTTGCAACTGTTGACGGGTTTATTACTATGAGTGACGACGGGCTTGCAACAATGATCAAGGAGCTCGGTCTCGCTATGGATATCGACGACATTAAGTTCTGCCGCGCGTATTTTGCCAGTGAGAAGAGAGATCCTACCATTACCGAGATCAAAATGATCGATACTTATTGGTCTGATCACTGTCGTCATACTACGTTTTTGACTACGATTGACAGTGTTAAATTCGAGGATGAGCTTCTCGAAAAGACTTATAAAGAATATCTTGCAACAAGAGAAAAGCTTGGCAGAACCAAGCCTCAGAACCTTATGGATATCGGTACTCTTGCGGGCAAGTATCTCAAGGCTACAGGTCAGCTCCGCAAGCTTGACGAGAGCGAGGAGATCAACGCTTGTACCGTTAAGATGACTGTTACCGTTGACGGTGTGGATGAGGAATGGCTCCTTCTCTTCAAGAACGAGACCCACAACCACCCCACTGAAATCGAGCCCTTTGGTGGTGCGGCTACCTGTATTGGCGGTGCCATCCGTGACCCTCTGTCGGGAAGATCTTACGTCTACGCGGCTATGCGTGTGACCGGCGCGGCAGATCCCACGGTTCCTGTCAGCGAAACCATCCCCGGCAAGCTTCCCCAGAGAAAGATCGTTCAGACCGCAGCGGCAGGTTATTCCTCCTACGGTAACCAGATCGGTCTTGCTACGGGTATGGTTGACGAGCTCTATCACCCCGGATATGCTGCAAAGAGAATGGAGATCGGTGCGGTTATCGCGGCGGCACCCGCGGCAAATGTTCGTCGTGAATGTCCCCTTGACGGTGACGTTGTAATTCTCCTTGGCGGTCGTACCGGGCGTGATGGCGTCGGCGGTGCTACCGGTTCCTCTAAGGCGCACGACTCTCACTCGGTTGAAACCTGCGGCGCCGAGGTTCAGAAGGGTAATGCTCCCGAAGAAAGAAAGCTTCAGCGTCTTTTCCGTAACGCAGAGGCTTGCAGAATGATCAAGAGATGTAACGACTTTGGCGCGGGCGGTGTGTCTGTTGCTATCGGTGAGCTTGCCGACGGTCTTGATATTGACCTTAACAAGGTCCCCAAGAAGTACGAGGGCCTTGACGGCACCGAGCTTGCCATCTCCGAGTCTCAGGAGAGAATGGCGGTCGTTATCGAAAAGGAAAATATCGATAAATTCATGGCGCTTGCCGAGAGTGAGAATCTGGAGGCTACTGTGGTAGCACGTGTTACCGAGGAGCCTAGACTTCGCGTTCATTGGAACGGTAAGACCATCATTGATATATCCCGTGAGTTCCTGAACTCCAACGGCGCTGAAAAGCACATTGATATCGCTCCCGCAGCGGCTGTCTGCGACTACGAAAAGCCTGTTGTGAACGACTTCGCGGAGGGCTATAAGGCTCTTGCCGGAGACCTTAACGTCTGCTCCAAGCGCGGTCTTTCCGAGAGATTCGACTCCACCATCGGTGCGGGTACGGTTCTTATGCCTTTTGGTGGAAAGCATCAGAAGACTCCTATTCAGGCTATGGTTCACAAGGTTTCGGTCGAGCAGAAGCACACCGACACCTGCTCCTATATGTCCTGGGGCTACAACCCCTATATTGCAGAAAAGTCTCCTTATCACTCCGCATACTTGGCGGTAGTCGAGAGCGCGGCGAAGTTGATCGCAACCGGTGCCAGCTACGAGGACGTTTACCTTACCTTCCAGGAATACTTTGAAAAGCCTATGAAGGATGGCAAGCGTTGGGGCAAGCCCTTCTCGGCACTTCTCGGTGCGTTCAGAGCGCAGGTTGAGCTTGGTATTGCCGCAATTGGCGGTAAGGATTCTATGAGTGGTTCCTTTGAAAAGCTTGACGTTCCTCCCACACTTGTTTCCTTTGCTGTTACTACGGGTAAGACTGATGAGGTCGTTACAAATGATGCGAAGGCGGCAGGACATAAGCTCGTTTGCATCGCTCCCAAGTACGGTGAGGACAATCTCCCCGTAGCAGAGTCTCTTATCGAGACCTTTAATAAGGTAACTGCTCTTATGCGTGCAGGCGAGGTTTACTCTGCTTATACTCCCACTATTGGCGGTATCGCAGAGGCTGTTTATAAGATGTGTATCGGTAACGGACTTGGCTTTAAGTTTGACGAGTCTATGTGCAATAAGGCAATATTCAGCTATTGCTACGGCGCGTTCCTCCTCGAGGTAGATGCTGATGCTGACATTGAAGGCTTGCTCGTTGGTCATTTCACCGATGACGGTAAGATTTCCCGCGGTGAAGAGAAGGTTTCCCTTGCAGAACTTGACGCTCTCTATGAGGGCAAGCTTGAGGGCGTATTCCCCACCCTTGAAAAGGATGACAATGAGAAATATGAAAACTTCAGCTTCTCGGCAGAGCAGAGAGTTGCTCCTGCTGTCAAGGTAGCGAAGCCCAAGGTTCTGATCCCCGTATTCCCCGGTACCAACTGCGAGTTTGACACCGCAAAGGTAATGAGAGATGCGGGTGCTGAAGCAAAGATTTTCGTAATTAATAACCTTACTCAGGACGGTATTCAGAGAAGCGTTGAGAGTTTCGCGAAAGAGCTTAAAGATAGCCAGATGGTATTCGTCCCCGGCGGATTCTCCGGCGGCGACGAGCCAGACGGTTCGGGTAAGTTCATTATGGCATTCTTCCGCAATCAGCAGATCAAGGACGGTGTTCACGATCTTCTGAACAACCGTGACGGTCTTATGTGCGGTATCTGCAACGGTTTCCAAGCACTTATCAAAATAGGCCTCGTACCTTACGGTAAGATCATTGATACCGATGAAAATTGCCCTACTTTGACATTCAACACCATCGGCCGTCACCAATCAAAACTTGTAAGAACGAGAATTGCTTCCAACAAGTCTCCTTGGTTGGCTAACACCAACGTTGGTGACGTCTATACCGTAGCGATTTCCCATGGTGAGGGTCGTTTCCTTGCATCCGATGAGCTTGTGAAGCAGTTGGTTGCAAACGGTCAGGTTGCTACCCAATACGTTGACCTTGATGGCAACGCAACAAGCGACATCCGCTACAATCCCAACGACTCTACCTTCGCTATCGAGGGTATTACATCTCCCGACGGACGTGTATTCGGTAAGATGGGTCACTCCGAGCGTATTGGAAACGGACTTTACAAGAATGTTCTCGGTGAGTTCGATATGAAGATGTTTGAGTCCGCAGTTAAATATTTTAAATAAGACGTTCGCCAATAAGCTTCGCAATACTTCGTTGCTCGCTTCTTGAACGAACTTGGTTTAGCGAAAGTTAGAAAACGCTACGATTAACACTTTTTTAAAAAAATATATTTGAAAGTTTTTGAAAGAGAAGGGGTTTGGGGGAGAGGAAGCTTTTTTCCAAAAAGCTTCCTCTCCCCCAAGAAAAATTTAAAATGGCATACTTAACTGACATTGAAATAGCTCAATCCACAGAAATGAAGCACATCCGCGAGATCGCCAAGGTTGCGGGTGTTGAAGAAAAATATCTTGAGCAGTACGGCAACTACAAGGCAAAGGTCGACTATGCGCTTCTCAACGAGAGTGACAGAAAAGACGGCAAGCTTATCCTTGTAACGGCAATCACCCCTACCCCTGCGGGCGAGGGTAAGACCACCACCACCATCGGTCTTGCAGACGGTCTTAAGAAGATCGGCAAGAACGTTGTTGTTGCTCTCCGTGAGCCCTCCTTGGGCCCTGTTTTCGGTGTCAAGGGCGGTGCAGCGGGAGGCGGTTATGCTCAGGTCGTGCCTATGGAGGATATTAATCTTCACTTTACGGGCGACTTCCATGCAATTGGCGCGGCTAATAACCTGCTGGCTGCGATGCTTGATAACCACATTTATCAGGGAAATGCTCTGAACATCGATCCTCGTCGTATCACTTGGAAGCGTTGCGTTGATATGAATGACCGTCAGCTTCGATTCGTTACGGACGGTCTTGGCGGCAGAGTCAACGGAGTACCGAGAGAAGACGGTTATGACATTACCGTTGCGTCGGAAATTATGGCGGTATTCTGCCTTGCTTCCTCCATCGCAGACCTTAAGGAGAGACTTTCCCGCATTGTAGTTGCGTATACCTACGACGAAAAGCCTGTAACAGCAGGTGATCTCAAGGCGGTTGGCGCTATGGCGGCGCTTCTTAAGGATGCTCTGAAGCCAAACTTGGTTCAGACCCTTGAAGGCACCCCCGCATTCGTTCACGGCGGTCCGTTCGCAAATATCGCACATGGATGCAACTCTGTAATCGCAACCAAGATGGCAATGAAGCTGGGTGACTATGCGGTTACCGAGGCGGGATTTGGCGCCGATCTCGGAGCTGAAAAATTCCTTGACATCAAGTGTCGTATGGCGGGACTAACTCCCTCAGCGGTTGTTGTCGTTGCTACCGTGAGAGCACTCAAAATGCACGGTGGTACACCTAAGACCGAGCTTGGTGCGGAAAATTTGGAAACACTCGAGAAGGGAATTCCCAACCTGCTCCGTCACGTTTCCAACATTAAGAACGTATATAAGCTTCCTTGCGTAGTAGCTGTTAACCGTTTCCCCACCGATACAGATGCTGAGATTGAGCTTGTCATTGAAAAGTGCAAGGCTCTCGGTGTAAACGTGGTGCTCTCTACCGTTTGGGCAAACGGCGGCGAGGGTGGAAAGGCTCTTGCGGAGGAGATCGTAAGACTTTGTGAGGAGCCTAACGATTTCACCTTTAGCTATGACACCGAACTTTCTATCCCCGAGAAGATCGATGCGATAGTCAAAAAGGTTTATGGAGGCGACGGAATCATCATCGCGCCTCAGGCACAGAAGCAGATCGCGACTTTGGTTTCTCTTGGCTACGACAAGATGCCCGTTTGTATGGCTAAGACTCAGTACAGCTTCTCCGACGATCCCACCAAGTTGGGCGCACCCGAGGGCTTTACCGTAACCGTTCGCAACGTAAAGGTATCTGCAGGCGCAGGCTTTATCGTTGCTCTCACCGGCGATATTATGACGATGCCCGGACTTCCTAAGGTTCCCGCGGCAGAAAGAATCGACGTTGACGATAACGGCAAGATCAGCGGATTGTTCTGATAGGATAGATATAATTTGGGGAGGGGGAAAACTTTTTTGAAAAAGTTTCCCCCTCCCCAAACCCCACCCTCTTTCAAAAAACTTTTCGGAAAATGTTTAGGTTTAAGAGTGAGGAATGTTTTTCTACGGAAAATCGGTTTTGAGATGAGACTTTAGAGGTTTGGAAGCCTCTTTTTTGTACTTTTTTGCAAAAATAACAAAAGATTATCTGTTTTTCAAAAACAGCTCTGTCAATTGTGACATTTTTGATAAATATGCTTTGCGGGTCTTGACTTCGGACGGTATTTGTGCTATAATAATACGAATATGAATAAGGCTGTTATAAAGTCTTGAAACTTTTTGAGAACGGAGAGAAAAAATGGCAGTAGTTAAGGCAAAAATGCAGATGAAGGCGACCGATGTTGAGTCGTTGGGTAACTGTTTCCTTTTTGCAGACGGCTTTTCTTCCTTCAATTCTCCCGAATATACTGTTTTTCCCGGTTTTTGTGATGTGCACGTGCATTTTCGCGAGCCGGGCTTTTCTTATAAAGAGACGATCGCTACGGGTTCCTTGGCATCCGCAAAGGGTGGTTATACCGACGTTTGCACGATGCCGAATCTGAATCCCGTTCCCGACAGTATGGAGAATTTAGCGCAACAGATAGAGCTGATAGAGAAAAGTGCGGTGATAGGAGTCCATCCTTACGGAGCAATCACGGTTGGGCAAAAGGGTGAACAGATCGCCGACCTCGAAGCTATGGCGGATAAGGTGATCGCGTTTTCCGACGACGGCAAGGGCGTACAAGACGACGGTATGATGCGTGAGGCGATGCAGAGAGCAAAGTCTCTTGGCAAAATGATCGTGGCGCATTGCGAGGTCAACGACCTGCTTCGCGGAGGCTATATACACGACGGAGAGTATGCAAGACTTCACGGTCACAGAGGTATTTGCTCTGAAAGCGAATGGAAGCAGATTGAGCGTGACTTGAAGCTGGTCAAGGAGGTCGGATGTGCTTATCACGTATGTCACATATCCACCAAGGAGAGTGTTGAGCTGATCCGTGAGGCGAAAAAGGACGGTGTGAACGTTACCTGCGAGACGGGACCTCATTATTTGATCTTGACCGATATGGATCTGCAGGAGCACGGAAGGTTCAAGATGAATCCTCCTCTCAGAAGCGAGTCGGACAAGCGGGCTCTTGTTGAGGGTATTATTGACGGCACCATTGATATGATCGCTACAGACCACGCGCCTCATTCCGCAGAGGAAAAGGGAAGAGGCCTTGAAAAGAGTGCGTTCGGCATCACGGGAATTGAAACTTGTTTGCCGCTGATGAATACCTATATGGTAAAAACGGGAATTATTACACTTGATAAGCTTGTAGATCTGTTGGTCTACAATCCCAGAGAGAGATTTGGTCTGCCGAATGGAGACTCCTTCTCGGTCTGGAAGCTTGACGAGGAATATACAATTGATCCTGCGGAGTTTATTTCGCTGGGCAAAGCGACCCCCTTTGAGGGAACGAGAGCCTTTGGTAAATGCTACGGTACCGTGGTGAACGGCAAGGTGGTTTATAAGGCTTAAAGATTATCTTTTGTTAAACAAACGAAAAATTTATAGCAGACGTGTAAATTTAGAAAGGAAGTATACAAAATGGCAAAGAGAACAGACTTGAAGAAGATTTTGATCATTGGATCCGGCCCTATCGTTATCGGTCAGGCGGCTGAGTTCGACTATGCGGGCACCCAGGCGTGTCTTGCACTGAAGGAGGAGGGATACGAGGTTGTACTTGTAAACTCTAATCCTGCAACGATCATGACCGACACCGCTATTGCGGACAAGGTTTATATGGAGCCTCTCACACTTGAATATATTGCAAAGATCCTTCGCTATGAGCGTCCCGATGCGATCGTTCCCGGTATCGGCGGACAGACGGGACTGAATCTGGCTATGCAGCTTGAAAAGAAGGGCGTTTTGAAGGAGTGTCACACTGAGCTTCTCGGTACAAGCAGCGAGAGTATTGAGAGAGCAGAGGATAGAGAGCTCTTCAAGGAGCTTTGCCAATCCATCGGCGAGCCCACGATTCCTTCCGAGATCACCTATGATCTTGAAGAAGCAAAGGCAGCAGCTGAAAGGATCGGTTACCCCGTAGTTCTTCGTCCCGCATTCACTCTTGGCGGCACAGGCGGTGGTTTTGCGAACAATGAAGAGGAGCTGATTGAGGTCGGTCTCAATGCATTTAAGCTTTCTCCCGTTCATCAGGTGCTTATCGAGAAGAGTGTTAAGGGATACAAGGAGATCGAGTTTGAGGTTATGCGTGACTCTAACGACCACGCCATCACCATCTGCGGCATGGAGAATATCGACCCCGTGGGTGTCCACACCGGAGACTCTCTCGTTGTCGCTCCCATTATGACCCTTTCCGATCACGACAAGAAGATGCTCAACGATTCTGCTATCAAGATCATCCGCGAGCTTAAGATTGAGGGCGGCTGTAACGTTCAGTTTGCACTTGACCCTCACTCCAGCCAATATTATCTTATCGAGGTTAATCCTCGCGTTTCCCGTTCTTCCGCTCTTGCATCCAAGGCTTCGGGTTACCCTATCGCTCGCGTTACCGCCAAGATCGCGGTCGGTATGTCTCTTGAGGAGATCAAGATCGCCAATACCAACGCGGCATTCGAGCCTCAGCTTGACTACGTTATCGCCAAGCTCCCCCGTTTCCCCTTTGATAAGTTCACTACCGCCTCTAACCATCTCGGTACACAGATGAAGGCTACCGGTGAGGTCATGGGTATCGGCTCCAATCTGGAGGAGTGTCTCCTGAAGGGTATTCGTTCTCTTGAGGTCGGTGTAAACCACATCTATCATCACAAGTTTGATAATCTTTCCGACGACGAGCTTCGCGCTTATATCAGCGAGTTCCGCGATGATAACATTTTTGCTATCGCAGAGCTGATCTACCGCGGTGCAACGGTTGCGGAGATTCATGATATTACGAAGATTACTCCCTTCTTCCTTGAGGCGATCAAGAATATCGTTGATATGGAAGAGACACTCAAGGCTCACGCGTTTGAGCTTGAGACACTTACTGCAGCAAAGAAGATGGGATTCAGTGATAAGTACGTTGCAAGAATGTGGAAGTGCTCTGAGCTTGACGTATTCAAGTTCAGAAAGGAACACAACCTGTTCCCTGTATTCCGTATGGTTGATACCTGCCATACCGGCGCGTACATTCCTTACTTCTATTCCTCTTACACCGGCGAGAATGCCTCTGTTCTCACCGATAAGAAGAAGATCGTAGTGCTTGGCGCAGGACCTATCAGAATCGGTCAGGGCGTTGAGTTTGACTACTCCACCGTTCACGCGGTAGCAACTATTAAAAATTCCGGTTACGAGGCTATTATCATCAACAATAACCCCGAGACCGTTTCCACCGATTACACCACGGCTGATAAGCTCTACTTTGAGCCTCTGACTCCCGAGGACGTAATGAATATCATCGAGTTTGAAAAGCCCGAGGGTGTTGTTGCTTCTCTTGGCGGTCAGACCGCGATCAATTTGGCACAGCCTCTTCACGATCTTGGTGTAAAGATCATCGGCACTGACTGTGCCGCGATTGATAAGGCAGAGAACAGAGATGCATTTGAAAAGTTATTGAAGGAGCTTGGTATTCCTCAGCCTGCAGGCCGTGCCGTTACAAAGATCGAGGATGGTGTTGCCGCAGCGGCAAGCGTAGGATACCCTGTGCTGGTTCGTCCTTCCTTCGTGCTTGGTGGCCGTGCTATGCAGATCGTTGCAAATGAGGAGCAGCTCCGCCACTATTTGAAGACCGCCGTTGAGATCGACGAGGACAAGCCCGTTCTTGTTGACAAATATATCAGCGGTAAGGAGGTCGAGGTTGACGCAATTTGCGACGGACACGACGTATTCGTTCCCGGTATTATGGAGCTGGTTGAAAGAACCGGTGTCCACTCCGGTGACTCTATCAGTGTTTATCCTACATTCTCTATCTCCGACAAGGTAAAGGGGACGATCCTTCAGTATGCGAAGAAGCTGGGTCTCGGTATCGGCATCGTTGGTCTTTACAACATTCAGTTTATCGTTGACAAGAACGATGAGGTGTTTATTATCGAGGTTAACCCCCGTTCGTCGAGAACCGTACCTTTCCTCTCCAAGGCTACAGGCTACAGCCTCGCGGATATTGCTACCGAGTGTATTCTTGGTAAGTCCTTGAAGGAGCAGGGAATCTTCTCACTCTACCCCGAGGAAAAGAAGAGATGGTACGTGAAGGTACCTGTGTTCTCCTTCAATAAGCTTCGCGGACTTGACGCGTATCTCTCCCCCGAGATGAAGTCTACGGGTGAGGCGATCGGTTACGACGACAAGTTCTATAGAGCGCTTTACAAGGCACTTCAAGCATCTGGTATGCACCTGCAGAACTACGGTACCGTATTTGCAACCATTGCGGATTGCGATAAGGAGGAGGCACTGCCTCTCATCCGCCGCTTCTACAACCTTGGCTTTAATATCGAGGCTACCGAGGGTACTGCAAAGTATCTCAAGGAGAACGGCATCAGAACGCACGTGCTCAAGAAGCTGTCTGATGGCTCCGAGGAGATCGCAGAGTCGCTCCGTCAGGGTCATATCGCATACGTTATCAATACAAGTGATCCCTCTTCGTCGGGAATTGCACGTGACGGTTTTGAGATCAGAAAGTACGCTACCGAGAATAACGTGACGATGTTCACCTCTCTTGATACGGTAAGAGTTCTGCTTGACGTTCTTGAGGAGACCACGCTGACCATTTCCACCATTGACGCTTAATGATATGCCGACTCAATTTTTCCGTATGCTGTGTTGCTCCTCGAAAGCAGCTCGACGTAGGTAAAACTACGCCTTCGCTTTGCTTTCTCCGGTGCGCCTTGCCTACGAAATAATTGAGCCGGCATCTAAAGAAAATATAAGGAAAGATTAATGAAACAAACAATTTTTACTATAAAAGAAAACGTCGCGCTGACAAGCAACGTGTACAGAATGTTGCTTGAGGGCGACACCGGTGACGTAACAAACTGCGGTCAGTTCGTCAATATCAAGCTTGAGGGATTATTTCTCCGCAGACCTATCTCGGTTTGCGATTGTGAAAATGACATTCTCACTCTTATCTACAAGGTCGTAGGCAAGGGAACAGAGCAGATGAGCAAAATGGGTGTCGGCGAGACTCTCGACGTGCTGACAGGACTTGGAAATGGCTACGACACGACCGTTTCGGGTGAGAATCCTATGCTTCTTGGCGGAGGCGTTGGCGTTCCTCCTATGTATATGCTTTGCAAAAAGCTTATTGCAGAGGGCAAGAAGGTGTCGGTTGTGCTTGGCTTTAATACCAAGGATGAAATCTTTTACGAGAATGAGTTTAAGGCTCTTGGTGCGGATGTGACCGTTACTACGGTTGATGGTTCTTATGGTATCAAGGGATTCGTTACCGACGTGATGAAGGACGCTGATTACAGCTACTTCTATACCTGCGGTCCCGAGCCTATGCTGAAGGCGATCTATAAGACAAGCGTTACAAGCGGTCAGTTCAGCTTCGAGGAGAGAATGGGCTGCGGATTCGGCGCTTGTATGGGTTGCTCCTGCAAGACCATTACCGGCTACAAGAGAATTTGTAAGGAAGGACCTGTTATGCGAAAGGAGGAAATATTATGGGAAAAATGAGTGTGAATCTTTGTGGCATAGAGCTTGATAACCCCATAATCCCCGCTTCGGGTACCTTTGGATTCGGTTACGAGTTTGCCGAGCTTTATGATATCAATATGCTTGGAACATTCTCCTTCAAGGGAACTACCAAAGATCCCAGATTCGGAAATCCCACACCCAGAATTGCGGAGACCCCCAACGGAATGATCAACGCAGTAGGACTTCAGAACCCCGGTGTGGAAAAGGTGATCTCCGAGGAGCTTCCAAAGCTTGCAAAATGCTTCTCGAAGCCCGTTATGGCTAACGTTTCGGGATTTTCGATTGAAGAATACGTATATACCTGCGAAAAGATCGATAAATGCGATCAGGTGGGCTGGATCGAGGTCAACGTAAGCTGTCCTAACGTCCACGGTGGCGGTATGGCATTTGGTACTTCTGCCGAAGGTGTTGCTGAGGTAGTGAGAGCGGTCAAGGCGGTAACAACTAAGCCCATAATTGTGAAGCTTTCCCCCAACGTTACTGACATTGTCTCTATCGCAAAGGCGTGCGAGGCGGCGGGTGCAGACGGTATCAGCCTTATCAACACCTTGCTTGGTATGAGAATCGATCTTCGCACGAGAAAACCTGTAATTGCCAATAAAATGGGCGGCTTTTCCGGCCCTGCTATCTTCCCTGTTGCAGTAAGAATGGTATATCAAGTATCTCACGCAGTCAAAATTCCCGTAGTGGGTATGGGCGGTGTTTCCTCTGCTGAGGACGTTATCGAGATGCTGATGGCGGGTGCTACTGCGGTTCAGGTTGGAGCTGCCAACCTTGTTGATCCCTTCGCTTGTAAGAATATTATCGAGGATCTTCCCCGTGTTATGGAAAAATACAGGATCGATTCTCTTGAGGGCTTGAACATCGAATAATCGCCCTGCTTCTCCTTGGTGAATGAAAGGAAACGCTATGATTTATGCATCTTTTTCTCTGAATGGCACGTGGAGAATGGATTACCGCGAGGAGGTCTATTCGTCCGAAAAGCAACCGGAATTCAAGGGTGCTTTGATCGAAAATGCCGTTCCCGGTTATTGGGAGGATATGACAGACCGTTTTTCTAAGGCTGAGTTTTACAGATCCCTGCGAGTAAATCCCGCTTATGGTCTTTGGCAATATCCGATCTCACAATACTGCCCCGATATGTCTTTGCCTAATGTTTTGGGCAACTTCTTCTATAGCCGTACCTTCCTTTGTGAAAATATTGATATGCCTGCCGCTTTGTACTTCGGCGGTGTGCATAACGCGGTGTCGGTTTGGTTAAACGGTGAGTTTTTGGGCAGACATGAGGGTTACAGCACCTCATTTGAAATGCATATTCCCAACGGACTTTTAAAGGACGGTGAGAATTCTATCGTTTTATCGGTGTCGAATCATCGATTGGATGGCTTTGATGACCAACCTGTGGTTGGACTCAGCTCACGCGCGGACAGCGAGTGTAGCGGTGGAATTTGGGGCGACGTTGAGTTAAGAGTTTATACAAGCCCCTTGCGAGATCTTGCAGTTCTTGTTTCCGAGGACCTCAAGACGGTTGACGTTAAAATTGAGGCGACTTCAGAGCTTGATCTTAAGTGGACTGTTCTCGACGGTGAAAAAGCGGTCAAGAGCGGGGAGGCAAAGGGAAGCTTTTTCTTCGATACAGACGGCCTTGCATATTGGAGCCCCGAATGCCCCAAAAGATACATTTTGCGCGTTGAGAGCGGTGAAGCGACGCTTGAAAGAGAGTTCGGCGTTCGTAGACTGACTGTGGACGGCGTGCATTTGCGGCTCAACGGAGAGCCTTACTATTTGCGCGGTATTTGTGAGCATTGTTATTACCCCGAGACGGTAAATCCCTGCCGTGATATTACGTTCTATCGTAACGTTATCAAAAAGCTAAAGGAGCTGGGCTTCAACTACATCCGATTTCACACATACGTGCCGACTGAGGAATATATGCAGGCGGCAGATGAGTTGGGTATTCTGATGCATATTGAAAGTCCCTCTAATACCACCTTCGAGGAGTGGATGGATATTGTACGGGTGGGACGCAGACACACCTCGACCGTCATCTACTGTTGTGGAAACGAGTTGCAGATGCACGATAAGTTTATCGATCATTTGCACAGATGCGCCGATGAGGTGCACGAAAAGACAGACTCGCTTTTCTCACCAATGAGTGCCTTGCGCGGTCTTGAATACGCCTTCGGTAATGAGCCCGACAAGATGGATGAGGTGGTCCAGGAGCCTATGCCGCACAATCCTCGCAGATTCGCGATCACGAACGAGTTCTGCGATCTTTACAACAGTTATACAAATGCGCACCACAGCTATTTTTCAATGAATTGTGATGTTGAAAAGGTGGATAGCTGGAGTGCAGTTTACAACAAACCCCGCTTGAGCCATGAGATCTGCATCGACGGTACTTATACCGACCTCAGTCTGAAGGACCGATATAAAGGAACCAGAATCGGCAAATACAGCGATATGCTGGAATCTCTTGAAAGACATCTTGAAGCGAAGGGGCTTTTGAAAAAGGCACCTCTGTATTTTAGAAATTCTTGCGAGTGGCAGAGAAGAAACAGAAAATACTGCTTCGAGGCGGTACGCCGCGGCGAGCATATCGCGGGATACGATTTTCTTGGCCCTATTGACACCCATTGGCATACCTTTGGTTACGACGTGGGAATGATGAACGAGTTTTACGAGCTGAAGCCCGGCGAGAGCGTTCGTAACGTACGGATGTATAACTCTGACACGGTGCTTTTGACCGACCTTGGCAGAAAAGCCAATTTTGCTTCCGGAGAGCAGCTTTCCTGCAGTATCCTGACCTCATGCTACGGTGTGAGAGAGCTGAAGGATGCTTGGCTCAATATCCGTCTGACCTTGGATGGAAGAGTCATCGAGCGCAGACGGATCAACGTTGATGGCGTGAAGGGCGGAGCGGTTACTAAGCTTTACGATTTCAATGCAACACTGCCCGAGGTACATAAGCCCTGCGAAATGAAGCTTTATGTAGAGCTTGATGCAGAGAATATGTTTGCAGAGAATGAGTGGGAGCTTTATCTCTACCCGAGAATCGGTGAAATCGATACGAAGGATCTTACTGTGGTGAACGGCATTAGCGAAAGTGATCTTGCCGATGCTATGGAGCAGGGAAAGAAGGTCGTGCTTTTGGGCGCATCTCCGTTCCCAAGTAATTCGATGTCCTTCAAGATCGCCCTTGCCGGAAGACCTGAAGGCAATCTTGCTACAGTGATTGCAGACCATCCGATTTTCAGCGATCTGCCTCACGGTGGATTTTGCGGTTGGCAATTCGAAAGCCTGATGGAGGGAGGCCGCGCAGTTTTCCTTGACAGCGACAAGGTGCCCTTCGATCCGATCGTTGACGTGGCGCACTCTCATAAGAACGCTATGAAGCAGGCGGCGCTCTTTGAATTCAATATGCTGAACGGAAAATTTTTGGTTTGCTCCTTTAATTTCAAGGATAGCGATCCCGCAGCTTGCTGGTTGAAAAAAAGAATTATCGACTATGCAAACAGTGATCGGTTTGAGCCTGTGCATACCATTGATCGCGAAGGACTTCATTCGCTGATCAGCCGTAATGTGGTAAGCTCGGGTGGAAATACCAACTTTGCCTTCAACCCGAATGATAAGGCTGCAAAAAACAGAAAATAATTTGAAAGGATATATAAGAAAATGGGAAAAGACGTAATCATCGCGTGTGATTTTGACAGCGCGGAAAAGACATTTGCATTTCTTGACAAGTTCACCGGCAGAAAGCCTTTTGTCAAGATCGGTATGGAGCTTTATTATGCGGAGGGTCCTTCCATAGTAAAGGAAATAAAGAAGAGAGGACACAAAATATTCCTTGACCTTAAGCTTCACGATATCCCCAATACGGTTAAAAAGTCTATGGCGGTTCTTTCTCGCCTTGATGTTGATATGACTAACCTTCACGCTGCCGGTACTAAGAGAATGATGGAAGCGGCTATTGAGGGCTTGACTCGCGAAGACGGAAGCCGTCCTATGCTTATCGCGGTAACTCAGCTTACTTCTACCGATCAGGAGGCTATGGAGAACGACCTCCTTATCAAGGAGCCTATCGACAAGGTCGTTATGCACTATGCTCACAACGCTATGGAGGCTGGACTTGACGGTGTAGTTTGCTCGCCTCTTGAGGCAGGTAAGGTTCACGACACCTGCGGTAAGAGCTTTGTAACTGTAACTCCCGGTGTAAGATTTGCTGACGGCGACATCGGCGACCAGAAGAGAGTTATGACTCCTGCTGAGGCAAAGAAGATCGGTTCTGACTACATCGTAGTAGGACGCCCCATCACAGCTGCCCCCGATCCTGTTGCTGCATACGAGAGATGTGTCGCTGAATTCTGCGATTGATTTTGCGGCATTCGTTATAAGAGAAGTTAGCGGGTGCAAAAAACACTTAAATTTATTTGGGAAAGCTTTTGAGCTCCAACCCTTTTCTCGAAAAGGGTTGGTCGCCGAAGGCAGAAAGGAATAGAAAAATGGAAGCATATAAGAGAGAATTTATACAGTTTTTGGAGAACGCAGGCGTTCTCAAGTTTGGTGATTTCACCGCAAAGAGCGGCAGAAAGATCCCTTACTTCATCAACGCAGGAATGATCAAGACCGGTAACGATATCGCGACCCTTGGTGAGTTCTACGCGAAGGCATACAAGGAGAAGCTCGGTGACAAGCAGTCTGTTCTTTACGGACCTGCATACAAGGGCATTTCTCTGTCGGTATCCGCAGCGGTTGCTCTTTCTAAGAACGGTCTTAACGTACCCTTCTTCTTCAACCGTAAGGAAGTCAAAGACCACGGTGAGGGTGGCGTATTCGTAGGTTACGTGCCTCAGGCAGGCGAGGAGATCGTTATTATTGAGGACGTTATCACCGCAGGCACCGCAATCCGTGAGAGCATGGAGATTCTCTCCCACCTTGAGGGCACGAAGGTTGCCGCTACCTTTATTATGGTAGACCGCAAGGAAAAGGGTCAGGGCGAAAAGGGTGCTATGCAGGAGATCGAGGAGCAGTTCGGCTTCCCCGTATACTCTATCGTAGACGTTTACGACATTATCGAGTATCTTGAAGAGGACGAGAAGAACGCCGAGAACGTTCAGAGAATCAAGAACTATCTCGCAGTTAATGGTGCGAAGGCTTAATTGTCTGAGCAGATTAAGAAAGGTAAAATATGAGACATCTTATTGATATTCAAGAGCTGTCCACCGATGAGATCGAGGAGCTTATAAAGGTTGCCGAGGATATAATCGCCAACCCCCGAAAGTATGCCGATTCCTGCCGCTATAAGAAGTTGGCTACGCTTTTCTTCGAACCCTCAACGAGAACCAGACTTTCCTTCGAGGCAGCTATGTATGAGCTTGGTGGAAACGTACTGTCTATGGCAAGCGCAGGATCATCCAGCGCGGCGAAGGGCGAGAGTGTTGCTGATACCGCAAAGACGGTTTCCTGTTACGCGGACATTATCGCTATGCGTCACCCTAAGGAAGGTGCACCTCTTGTGGCTTCGATGAACGCCTCTATCCCCGTTATCAACGCGGGTGACGGAGGTCACAATCACCCTACACAGACCCTTGCAGACCTGCTTACTATCTGGCGTGAAAAGGGAAGATTTAACAACCTGACCGTGGGATTTTGCGGCGATTTGAAGTTTGGCAGAACCGTTCACTCGCTTATCAGTGCGCTGTCACGTTACACCGGCATCAAGATCGTACTGATCTCACCCGAGGAACTGAAGCTCCCCAGCTACGTTAAGGAAGAATACTTAAAGCCTAACGGTATTGAATATGTGCAGACCACAGATCTTCTCGAGGTTATGCCCGAGCTGGATGTGCTCTATATGACGAGAGTTCAGCGTGAGAGATTCTTCAATGAGGAGGACTATCTCCGCCTTAAAGACAGCTACATTTTGACTCCCGATAAGCTGAAGACGGCTAAGAGCGATCTTTCGATCCTTCATCCGCTACCCAGAGTCAACGAGATCGCGGTTTCCATCGATGCTGATCCTCGCGCGTGCTACTTCAAGCAGGTGCTTAATGGAAAATATATGAGAATGGCGCTTATTCTCAAGCTTTTGGAGGTAACGGTATGAATATAGATTCGATAAAGAACGGCATCGTTATCGACCACATCACCGCAGGACTTGGAATGACGATCTACCGTCTTCTGAAGCTTGACGAGCTTGATTGCGCGGTAGCTATCATCAAGAATGCAACCAGCCGCAAGATGGGAAAAAAGGATATTATCAAAATTGACGCCGACATTGAGCTGAATATGGACATTCTCGGCTACGTCGATCCCGGTATTACCGTTGATATTATCAAGAATTCTCAGCTCATTGAAAAAAAGAGCATCGGTCTTCCCGAAAAGCTGACAGGTGTAGTTAAATGTAAGAACCCCCGTTGTATCACCACCACCGAGCAGGAATTGCCCCATATCTTTAAGCTGACCGATAGAGAAAAGCGCATTTACCGTTGCATCTATTGTGAGGTCAAGGCTGAAGAAAGTAAGCTTATTTGAATTTAAGGGCGGTCTTGCGATCGCCCTTTAGAAAATTTTGGAGAATTATTATGATAGTTAGCTTCGATAAAGACACAGTTTTAGAGTTTAAGGTTCTCCTTCCTCTGTATCTGCCGTTTTATAATCAAGGAAACGTCAACGTCTATTACAAATATGAGAAATTTGACCTCGATCCCTTTGATCTGAAGGCTTCAAGTACCTCGGGCTCGCCCGTGCTGATAACTCCTAACGCCTTTTTCGGCTTTCTTAACAACGAGGTTGGTGGCAGATTTGCCCACAACGGAAAGGGAAAGCTGACCGTTACTTGTCCTGCGGGTCAAAGCCTTTATTATAACGAGAGCTGTGATCCCTTTGCCGAGTGGAAAAAGTACAACAGCGTTGTGCTGAAGTCGATGCCCGAGCAGAAAAATGAGAAATTTTGGGGCGCGATTGAGTATTGCACCTGGAATGAGCAGAAAAGATGGCAAAAGGAAAGGGGGCTTGAAAGTACCCAGGCGCCCCTTGACGAAAAAATGGTCTATGACTATATGGATCGAATTGAAAAATTAGGTCTTCCCAAGGGAAAGCTCACCATCGACGACGGCTGGGACGTGGAGTTTAACGAAAAGGGTCAGCGAATTTTTGGTAACTATACAGCGAATCCCGAAAAATTCCCTGATATGGAACGCCTCTGCAAGGATATGGCTTCGCGCGGATTTATCCCCGGACTCTGGCTTTGTCCCTTTGTTATCACCGAGGATTGCGAGATAGCGAAGGCGCACCCCGAGGTTGTTGGAGACAGTTATCACGCAGACCCGAATTTCCCGCTCCGTTGGAGATATTTGCTTGTAAAACCCGTTCTTGAAGACTATTTTTACGGTATTTTCAAGAAATATATCAATATGGGCTTCCGTAAGTTCAAGCTTGACATCGCCTACGGTCACAAGACCCATATGAGAGATCTGCTGAAAATGATGTATCGTATTATCAAGGAGATCGACCGCACGGTTGAAGTGGAGAGTCATATCCCCGATGTTTTCGTGTCGCAGTATTGCGATACCGTCAGACTCAATGACGTAAGTCTTGATCCCGAGGGCAAGTGGAGAGGCTTAACACAGGAGCATTACAAGGTCTGCCGCTATTCCTCGCCACATAAGATCCTTAACCTTGACCACCTCGGTACAAATACCGCTGTGCCTCCTGCCGATAAGTTTTTGGAGCATAGCCATATGATCCTCGCACTTGAGGGCGGCTATCCGTGCGTCTCGCTTCTGCCCGATTGCTATGACGAACAGGTGCAGAAGGAGTTTGTCGATGCGGTTTGCGCATGGTGTGAGGCGCATATTGAAGTATAAAGCCGATTTTAGCACGGTTATAGCGTGAAAGTTACGTCATTTTAAGAGGTGATTTAACTTTTTCACGCGCGAATTTTGCCTTTTCAGCAAAATTCATCGATTGCTGTTTGTGTCGCCGCAAAGCAGCGGAATGGACATAGCAAAATAGCCATCACGTGTTTTTCGTGATGGCTATTTTGCTATGTCCAAATACTGTCTTAAAGCGAGAACGTGCGCTTCAACGTTTCCGAGAGGCTCGTTTGTTATCCAACCGTCGAGCTCCAAAATACCGTAACAGCAACAAACGAAAAACGCTGCGTTTACAGTATTCAGATCTGTTCCCTCGATGTAATCAAGAATGAAAGGAACAGCCTTTTTGCCTAAGGAAGAGATCTCTTTGTATTCGTCGGGATATTGCTCGGTGTAAAGAGACGGTTCGGACAGATGGGGAACCATGACAAGAAAGCTTGTATATTCGGCGCTGACGTCGATGTCATCCAACGTGTCGTACACTTTGTTTCGCAGACCTCCACAGGACGTGAGGATCAGACAGAACAGAAGAAATAGTATTACCATACCGATGATGGTTTGCTTGGCGCGTGTGCCGAATAAGCGATTTAATTTCACCTCATAGCAACCGTATTCTTGATCAGACATTGTTGTACTTCCAATTCGATTGGTGTGTTTGCTTTGATGGCTGACCTTATGCGGTATACAATTCAATCGTTATTTCCAAAGGGGTGCTGTCAGAGCGACAGTTTTGAATAACGATTTCTTTGACGTAATCCATTGCTTCAAGAAGCTTCCAACGGCACCAAGAATCCTGCTTGTCTAAATCACTGCTTACAGTAACCGTCAGATCGTAATAACCGGCTTTGACGGAAACCGAAACGGCGGAGTCGTTATACTGCTCATTGTTGGAAAACATTCCTTTCAGCTTTCCGATATCGTAGGAGTTAAACATAAGCGAATCGGGTCCGTTTCTTGATCCTGTGCACGCGCGACGGTCAAACCTTGAACACTCATTGTAAAACATTCTGAAATCCTCCGTTTGTATAAATTTTGAGTAGAAAAAGATCGCGAGAGAACGATCGTAATTTGTAAATAATATTGTATCACAAATTTGTAAACATTTCAAGTAGGTCAAACACAAAGAGGGAAGTGATCTCCCCTCTTTTGCGTGATGTGTGTTCAGCTTAGATGTATACCGATTTTGCGAGGGGCACTAACCCCTTGGCGATGATGGGAGTTGCACTTGACCGCTATCTTCCGGGGCGCAACTCCATGCTTGCAAACGAAGTCTATGTAATACTCTTTTCTATTTCATTTTTAATAAAATCAAATCTTGAATGTGAAAAATCTTTTATGCAACGTTGAACTTGACTTTCCCCGTCTTTATCAACACACACCGTACAAGTTGGGTAATCAAAATCAGGATTTGCAAGAATGGATGTATGTCTTTTCTCTTGCGGAATTTGAGGATAATCCCAAATGTCGGTTATTCCATAAAAACCATTATCCAATCCTTCATAATATGCATCAACCTTCTTGGCATTTTCAAGAGCAGATACAAAGCAACGGATAGCATTGTTTGCATCTTTCAGTTCTGCATAATGTTCAGCCATACGTGTGTATGCCAATGAAACCATCACGCCATCGCCCAAATAATCTTCATTCTCATAGAAAACTTCATATAGCCTTGGAATTTTCTCCAACATGGAAATTGCTTGTTCATGAGTAAAGAATGTTTTGCCGTCAACCTCAATCATTGTTATAAAACAAATATCATCACAAAGAGAAGCAAAATTTTCCTCAATCTTATAATGCATATTATAAATTTTTTCTTTCCCTTGCGCTAACATAAGTTCAAAATCGTTGTGAGAAAACATAAAATTCGGAACGCTCTCCGCAATTTGCATTGCTTTATCACGCTGCCCTTGATTTATGTATATGCGACACAGCCAACCCTCAGCGCAGTTCTTGGTATATGCGTCTTTCGTTCCTTCGCGAATTTTCTCATACAGTGCGATTCTTTCCTTTATGGGCATATCCGCTTTTTCAATATCCGTGCGTGTTGATAGCCACAAGGGATATTGTTCTTGATACAGGGTAATAGGCTGTCCAACAATTATAAAGCAAACTCCCTCAGGAAGTTCTTCGGGTGTCGGTAAAGAATCCAAAAAAGATACATCAGTATTGGCTCTTGCCGCATGATCTATTCCATCAATACATATGTATATCCTTTCGCCAGATCTAACGGCATCCTGTGACAATATTCCAAGTAGACGCATAACCTCTCCGCGCAACTTATCAATAGATATCAACTTGTTGCTAACGGGAACTTTATATTCGGCTAAATGACCTTTGAATTTTTTACGAAGCTGTGAAAGCAACGTTCCCCAAAGATTTTCTTGGGTACACATACCAGGGTCAGTGTTGTAAAATCGTTGTTCCGGAGATATAGGCCTAAAGGTATGGTAGCGAAGCGAAAACAAATTGTATTTTGACTGAATAAAGCTGATTACGCTTGTTTTGCCCGAACCGGGATTTCCGGAAATAAAAACAACTTTGTTTTTTGTTGCTCTGATTTGATTAACGAATACGATCAGATAGCCCCGAATGCGGTTTGGGTGAGCGATATCACATATGTTCGAGCCGGTCAAGAAAACAAATTTGTTTGTGTGATCATCGATCTGTTTTCAAGAATGGTTCTTTCATACGCTGTGTCGGATCGTATTGATACGATGCTCACCATTGAAACTTTCTCGAAGGCTTTTCGATGGCGTGGTGAACCCAAAAGTTTGATGTTCCATAGTGACCAAGGGGTGCAATACACTTGCCATGCTTTCAGAGAATTC
>JAFTRQ010000200.1 GCA_017462125.1 Clostridia bacterium
ATGTAGAAAAATATATTTAGATAATGCTGCTACAACCAAAATGAGCAAAACAGCCATTAACGCTATGTTGCCGTATATGGATAGCGTTTACGGCAATCCCTCAAGCCTGCATTCCGTAGGTCAGGAGGCAAACGAGGCATTGACGAGTGCCCGGGAGAGGATCGCAAAGCTCCTTGGATGCGAGCCGAGAGAGATCACTTTCACCTCGGGCGGCAGCGAGGCGGATAATCAAGCCATTATCTATGCCGCAAGACTTGGTGAAAGAAAAGGAAAGAAGCATATTATCTCCACTGCCTTCGAGCACCATGCGGTCTTGCACACACTTGAAAAGCTGAAAAAAGAGGGCTTTGAGATAACGTTGCTTGACGTTCACGAAAACGGGCTTGTAACGCCTGAGCAGGTGCACGATGCGATTCGTGAGGACACCTGCCTTGTGACTGTCATGTACGCCAACAACGAGATCGGAACGGTTCAGCCCATCGCCGAGATCGGCGCTGTCTGCCGTGAGAAAGGTGTACTCTTTCACACCGATGCGGTGCAGGCGGTAGGACATTTGCACATCAATGTAAAAGAACAAAATATAGATATGCTCTCTCTTTCCGCCCATAAATTCCACGGTCCCAAAGGGATCGGCGTGCTGTACGCCAAGAAAGGCATCTTGCTTTCAAATTTGATTGAGGGCGGAGCGCAGGAGAGAGGAAAGCGCGCGGGAACCGAGAATATTCCCGCAATTATGGGTATGACCGCAGCGTTGGAAGAGGCATATGCAAATCTCGATCAAAATGCGGAGAAATTAACGGCTTTGCGGGATAGACTGATTGCAGGACTTTCCGAGATACCCCATTCTATTCTCAACGGTGCTGCAAAGCAAAGATTGCCGGGTAATGTCAATTTCTGCTTTGAGGGAATTGAGGGTGAATCCTTGCTTCTGCTCCTTGACGACAAAGGGGTGTATGCTTCTTCGGGTTCTGCGTGTACCTCGGGCTCACTTGATCCCAGCCACGTGCTCCTTGCCATCGGCAGAGTTCACGACATTGCCCACGGTTCCCTCAGACTCACTCTGTCGGAAGAGAATACCGAGGAAGAGATCGAATATACAATAGGCGCGGTCAAAGAGGTCGTCGAATATCTTCGCGGTATCTCACCCATCTGGCGTGACCTCTGCGAAGGCAAGAAAGAATTTATTTTGAAATGAGGAGACGCGAAATATTATTTGCGCAAATTTTTATGTGTGCTTTATTCGCGTCACGAATTTGCCAAAGGCAAATTCCGATAGCATAGAAAGGAATATAATATGGCATTATACAGTGAAAAAGTGATGGATCATTTCCGCAATCCCCGCAACGTCGGTGTGATTGAGAATGCCGAAGGCGTGGGGGAAGTCGGCAACTCCAAGTGCGGAGATATTATGAAGATATATTTGAAGATAGAGAATGATATGATCGTTGACGTAAAATTCGAGACCTTCGGTTGTGGCTCGGCAATCGCTTCCAGCTCGATGGCGACCGAGCTGATCAAGGGCAAGCCCGTATCCGAGGCTCTCACGCTTACCAACAAAGCCGTTGTGGAAGCCCTTGACGGACTTCCTGCCCACAAGATACATTGCTCGGTGCTTGCC
>JAFTRQ010000201.1 GCA_017462125.1 Clostridia bacterium
GAAGGAGGTTGACCGAAAGTGACCAACGAATGGAACGAATATAAAGCCTATATCGGTCAGCCGACCTATACCGTATCTAACGGCAAGGATACCTCTTTTCTCGGCAGGTTCACCACCGATATGATCAAGGATTTCAAGGGCATTGCCCGCATTTTCACCATCCTTGCCCGTGGGTATCTCTTTCATAATGCCGACGGCTCACTTAAGGACGGAGATCCGCGTGAACGTATCGATTACGCCCGACGCGCGCTCTGTGCGTGGTGCAGTATGCCCGACAAAAAGAAAAATGCCACTCCAAGTGCGGAATGGCAATTCAAGACCTGCTTTGCAGAGTATCACGAGGAGTTTCCGGAGCTGGTAAACGAGGACGGCGCAGGGTGGTATTACCGCCACGTTCACGCCGTTGCGGATTTCATATCTGCTAATAGAACCAAGGTTAACAAGCATATTCATTGTCTTGCGGAAAGAACAAAGCAGTGGGAGGCGAGCTGGAGCGATAAGGTTAAGCAGTACCAAGTGCCGATCTTCACGGGAACGACTCGCGCGGAATGGGCATTGTCCTTCGATGCCGCTATTGCCGATGCCTTGGAGCTTGGCGCTCTGCGACGCGAGGCGGTAAAGCTCACATACGAGCAGATGGCCTATATCGAGCGCATCCAGCCCCTCGGTGTTCCGCTGAACGTGTTGACCACTATTGCGGAATACTATATCGCAAACAAGCCCTACGACAGCGATTGGTGTGTCCTGCCTGTGACTAACATCGAAGCCTATCTCGGCAGCTCTGCGCTGAATAAGCAGTATATGAATAAGATACCTGTCGAATTTATGCAGAGGAAAGAAACGAGCTACGGTATTGCGGTGTGTAAAGTGAATCTATAAAAAATGCCGCCCACGGACGTAAATCTGTGGGCGGCTTGCTGTTAATTGTGTAATACTTCGATGGCTATCATCATTCCTAACTTGAACGCATATGTGAATATCTCACGCTCACTGATGTCGGTCAGCTCGTTATAGCAATCATCGAACTTTTCAAGGATTTCTTTCTGCTGATCGTTCAGAGTAGAGAGCAGGGTGTCGTGATGGTCGGCGATATAACCCATCAACTGTTTCGTTTCCTTGTCGTGGCTTCTGCAATCGTTGTTGGGGCAGATGTTGCCGTAGAACAGTTCTTCAAGGATAGACCTCATATAAATATTACCTCACTTTCCACGATCTCTTTCGCCGCGTTTGCAACGTAATTGGCAAGCCGCGTCCATTTCATTTGGTCTGCGGCTTTCAATTCCTCGGTCAATCCGTGAGATTCGGCAAGATTGACTATCAGAGATTCGAAGCGTTCTTGCGCTTCTTCGTTGACGTTGTAAAGATATTCGTTCAATTCGCCCGACATCAACAACTCGTTGTAACGGGCGATACGAAACCGTTTGAGCCAACCTAAATGCAGTAAACCCCACTTGCCGATTTCTTTCTGCTTTGGAAATTCTATATCGGGGACAAGATATCCGTTTTCCTCGCGGTAGGTGCCGCCGAGTTCTTCATATTTGTTCTTCATCTCAAATTACCTCCGTATTCAGCATTTTGTCAAAGGTGCTGGCTGCTTTTCTGTCTACACTTTGCAGGGCGTGAACGTAGATGTTGGTGGTTTCGATATCTGAGTGACCGAGGCGTACCGATACGGTCTTGATATCGCATCCGTTGGCGAGAAGCATTGTGGCACTTGTATGTCGCAGACCGTGAAATTTGAGGTGTCTTATATTGTGACGTTTAAGAAATTTTGAGAATTGCTTGGTAGGAGTGTGGGGATTCATCACGTAGCCGTCTTCCTCGGTGAAGATGTAGCCGAGATTCTGCCAAGCATTGCCGAGGAAGGAGGCATGGCGTTCTTGATGTTCCTTATATTCCCGCAGGGTATTGCATAGACGGTCGGGGATCGCGATTGTGCGGATACTGCATTGAGATTTTGGCGCTTTCTCAAGTGCCTTTTCGTTTTTTGGCTTGTAAATGCTTCGCTTGACCGAGAGTATCTGCATATCCAAGTCCACGTCCTCCCATTTGAGACCAACGATCTCACCGCGTCGAAGCCCTGTGAAGAGTGCCACTTCCACAAGGGTGCGTATGTGGATCGGCTCGGTTTCGGTTGCTTGCAGTATTTCGGTTACTTCTTCCATCGTGAAGGCTTCGACTTCCGGGGTGTCAGCCTTTGGGAACTCGATACGGCGGGATATACCCACATCTTCGTCGATATACTCCATCTTATAGGCGAGGGTGAGAATGGAGCGAAGAACCGTTGTGTAGCGTTTGACGGTGGAGGGAGCTATGTGTCCTTCTGCGCCGTCCCCGCGAGGCTTTTCGTTATAGAGGTATTGGATGAATTGTTGGATGTGGTGTGTGCGGATGTCCCCCATCCTCATTGTGCCGAACATTGGAATCAGCATTTCCTTCACAACGTTTTCGTAGAAGGGATAGGTTGTAGGTGCGAGTGTTGATTTCTTGACCTCAAGGTATTTTTCGCAGAATTCTGCAAATCGGATTCTGTCGGGGCGCTGCTGAATACCATACAGTTCGATTTCTTCCTCAAAGGCTTTTACGAAGGCGTCGATCTCTTTGTTGAGCTTTTGGTAGGAGAGATTGGGCTTGGAGGGTTTGAAGATTTTCGATTTGCTGATCGGCTTTCCTGCCGCGTCGCTTCCGCAACTGATGCGGATCAAGTACGTTCCGTTTGATTTTGGTGTAATGTTTGCCATTTTTTTGTGCTCCTTTCGCATTTTTTGCACTGAATTTTGTACCAAGAAAACGGGGAAAATCCTTTGTTTTCAAGGCTCTTTAGGCAGTGGCCTCTACCGACCTGTGAAACGCACCGTTTGAACCTATGTACCAAATTATGTACCAACTCGATTTTTCGCTGTTTTCGGAGCATTTTTTCGGAGCACGATATAAAAAAATTCCGCACCCGAAAGTGCGGAAAACCCTTGTAAAATAAAGATAAACGGAGGATTTACA
>JAFTRQ010000202.1 GCA_017462125.1 Clostridia bacterium
GATCCAGAGCGGTGATCCCGTCGTCGTCAGCCTTGCTCCTTCCTTTGTTGCTAACTATGACGGCGTTGGAATTGAAGCAATGCGCAAGGCACTCAAAAAACTCGGCTTCGCTGACGTAGAGGAAACCGCTATCGGTGCTACGATCGTTAAGACCGAGTATGAGCGTATGCTGAAGGAAGACAACAGAGATATCATCATCACCTCCTGCTGCCATTCCATCAACCTTTTGATTCAAAAGTATTTTCCCGCAGAGCTTCAATATCTTGCAGACGTTATGTCTCCTATGCAGGCGCACTGCGTAGATATTAAAAAGCGAATCCCCAATGCAAAAACAGTATTCATCGGGCCTTGCGTTGCAAAAAAAGATGAGGCTGAATATTATGAGGGTCCGGTTGACGCCGTTCTCACGTTTGAAGAACTGACTAATTGGCTGAAGGCTGAGCGTATTGAGCTTGAAAAAGAAATGGATGAAAATCCCGAGAGTCGCGCTCGCTTCTTCCCCACCACTGGCGGTATCCTGAAAACAATGGCACAGAATGCCCCCGGATATACATACTTGGCACTTGATGGAGTTGAAAATTGCATCACCGCGCTTAAGGATATTGAAAGCGGTAAGATCCATAATTGCTTTATCGAGATGTCTGCTTGCATCGGTAGCTGTATCGGCGGTCCTGTTATGGAGAAATATCACCGTTCTCCTGTTCACGATTATATGTCGGTGGCACAGTACGCAGGCACGCGCGACTTCAACGTTGCACAGCCTGATGCTTTGGCTCTGAAAAAGCATTTCACAATGATCGACCATAAGGCAATGCAGCCTGCTGAATACGAGATCACCGCAGTACTCCGTCAGATGGGCAAGTTTAAACCCTCAGATGAGCTGAACTGCGGATCCTGTGGATACAACTCCTGCCGCGAAAAGGCAATTGCTATTGTTCAAGGCAAGGCAGAGATCTCTATGTGTCTCCCGTTCCTTAAGGATAAGGCGGAAAGCTTCTCGGATACGATCGTAAGAAATACTCCTAACGGTCTGATCGTTCTCAACGAAAATTTTGAGGTTCAGCAAATCAACGCAGCGGCAAGAAAAATAATGAATATCCGTTACGAGTCTGATGTGCTTGGAGAACCCGTAGTTCGCATACTGGATCCTGCTGTATTTATGAGCGTAAAGAGCTCCGGTCGAAGCATAAGAGACCAGAAGGTTTATCTTGCAGAATATAAAAAGTACATTGAGCAAACAGTCGTATACGATCGCGATTCCCATATGCTCATTGGCATTATGCGTGATATAACCGACGAGGAAGCCGAGAGAGAAAAAAAGACAAGAATCAATCAGCAGACCGTTGAGATTGCCGATACCGTTGTAGAAAAGCAAATGCGAATCGTTCAGGAAATTGCTTCCTTGCTCGGAGAAACCGCAGCGGAAACCAAGATTGCCCTGACGAAGTTAAAGGAGTCGATCGGTGATGAATGATTTGTGTGCAGATATCGGATACAAAAGCATCAATCATATCGGCGAAGAGCTTTGCGGTGACCATGTAGACATCGTAGAGGAAAACGACAATTCAACTGTTATCGTGCTTGCAGACGGTCTTGGTTCAGGAGTGAAAGCAAGTATCCTTTCCACCCTTACCGCTAAGATCATCTCGACGATGATGGCTGCCGGACTTCCTATTGAGGAGTGTGTGTCTACGATTGCCGCAACCCTTCCCGTTTGCTCGGTGCGTGGAGTGGCATATTCCACGTTTACCATTATTCATATTCAAAACAACGATACGGCAGAGATCATCCAGTATGACAACCCTCACGTGATCGCTTACAGAAACTTTGAGATATACGATTATCCAAAGACTGAGTTAAATATAGGCGGTAAAAAAATCTACAAATCCACCATTAAGCTCCAAGAGGATGACGTCTTTATCGCTATGAGCGACGGATGTCCCCATGCCGGACTTGGTGGAAAATACAACTTTGGTTGGAAGCGAGAGGATATTGCTGATTATATGTACGCACTGATCTGCGGCGGA
>JAFTRQ010000022.1 GCA_017462125.1 Clostridia bacterium
AAATAGACAGCCGCACGTGAGCGGCTGCCTGAGATTGTAATGCGGTATCAAACTTTCTGTGCCCCTTTTAGGGGTTAAGCCTGTATTTGCCCCTTATAGGGGCTGTGCAAACCACCGGTTGAACCGGTGGTTTTGATTATATATCACAATTTTAAAATTGCTCTCGCTTTTTTCTTTTATCTTCTTGCGGTATAATAGCTTTTTCGACAGTCTGAGACGCCGAAAAATTTCGGCGTCTTTTTGTCTTATTATTCGTTAATAATTAATTTAAAGGAAATGATCCTTACCAACGTTCCACCGTCTTGGTTAAGATGTACCAACAGGTTTACGGTGTGTTCACCGGTAGAGATTGCCGAGAGGTCGATGTTTACGCTGAATCGCTTTGCGTGCTCTCCTCCGGCTGCTTTTACAGCGTCCTCGCATGCTACGGGTGCCGAGGTCAGAATGGGCTCGTTATCGTCGATGGAATATCCGAAGCTTACGATCTCGCTTTTAAAGCCTGCCCATCCGTAAGGAAGCAGGATCTTTGCGGACCTTGAGACGGTAACGGTATTGTTTGCGGCGGTCAGCTTGTTTCGGATGCCGCCAACCTCAAAATAATGTGCTCCGTCCAAGATCAATGCGTCAATGGCGTGGCCTACAAGTCCCGCCTTGCTGTCCGTGTATTCGATGAACGAGCCGTTTTCCACGGTGGGGTTATCCGCAGGTGCGGAGGTCTCCTCCTCGGTTTCGGGTTCCTCTGCGGTGGGCTCTTCAACGATCACGTTAAAGCTCAGCAGCTTGACCGCCTTACCGCCTTCGGCATTGACAAGAGCAAGCAGGGTCACGGTGTGCTTTCCTACCGAAAGCTCGCTGATATCAACGTTCACGGTAAATCTCTTGGCATATTTTCCGCCTGCGTCCAGAACGGCTTGCTGTGCGGCACCGGGATATGCATTGAACACGGCGTTTCCGTCGTCGATGGAGTAGCCGAACAGATCGATCTCATACTTGAATCCGACCCATCCGTACATATTGAGGGACACGGTTCCCTGGCTGACGGTGATCTGATTACCCGCGGCACTCAGCTTAGCCTCGATACCGCCAATGGGGAACAAGTCAACTCCGTCCGCACGCAGATAATCGATGGCTTTTCCCTTCTTGCCCACGGATTTGTCCGTATCCTTTATAAAGCTGTCGGCTGTGAACGTGCCGGGATCCTTGGTGGTGAAGCCCGTGTTGAACGCGGATGCGGGACAGCCTGCGCTGTTGCACAGATTCAGGGTGTCGCCGTAAAAATCTTCGGATTCATAGTTGTATGCTACACCGCTGATCTTCTTGCTGTGGGTTACGGTGATCTGATCCTTCGCTGTGATCTCTACGCTCTCGGGCGCCTCTGCCTTCAGGCTGTACTCGTCGCCGAGGAACACGGTCAAGCCCTTGACAGCCTTGCCTCCGTCCGAGGTCTTGAGGCCGTCACCAACGTTTTCAAAGGTCAACGTTGCGGAAAGTCCGTCCTCGCTGATCTCGATCTGCTTGAGAACGGGGCCCATTGCGTCGGAGAGCGCTCCCTGTCCGCAAACCACGGATGCGGCTATATCCGAAAGGCGATCTGCCTGCTCGAATTTACAGTTGGGATGCAGGCTGTTGAAGAAGGACTTGTCTGCCCAAAGGTCGCTTGATGCGGAGACGTAGCAGTTATCGAGCATCATCGGAATACTGCCCATATAGGAGCGGATCACACCAAGCTCCATGAAATGCCACGTGCCCGTGAAATCGGCGGGCTTTTTATAGATAGTAGGAAGTTCCACGACGAATACAGGAAATTCCTTCTTGCACAGGTTGTGGGTCGAGCGCATATATTCCATCAGGGCGGTGAAGGTTTGGTTGTATTTCATCGCTTCCTCAAGCGAGTTGTTGCTGCAGCCCTGATACCAGACGATACCTGCGATAGCGTATCTTTCAAAGGGATATATGTGGCGGTTATACAGATATCTTCCGCTTCCCTCGTGGGCATTGACACCCGTTGTGGTGTAAAGTCCCGTTTCCTTATTATACGTATCGGTGCCCAGCGCGTCGGCTACCTCGTTAGGTAAAAACATACCGATCGGCGCGCCGCTGAAGCCTACCTCGATCACACCAACGGGGATCTTGCTGTCGGTCTTTTCAACCATTTGGGTTGCAAAGTAATATCCGATAGCCGAGAAGGAGAGTGTATCCTGAAGCGTGGTCTTTGTCCAGGACTTGGTAGCCCTCAGATCCTTACAAACCTCTGTGGTGCCTGCCGCGGGGAAATTACCTCCCGAGGCGTTATTGTTTCTGAGAAGTCTGATGATCGAATCGGAGGAGATTGCGGCTTGACCTCCGCCCTGCGTTGCGGCGTTGGTGTTGGCGATGTGGGATGATACGGAATACTCCACGTTGGACTGTCCGATCACCATATATACGTCACCGACCAGCACGTCCTTGAAGACTACTTCCTTTTTATTGGTGTAGATCTTCATTTCCGCGCCGTTTACGTCTGCCTCAAGTCTGGCGCCGAAGGTCAGGCACCATTCGCCGTTTTCAATGATCGCCTCGGCAAACATACCCTTAAACTCACCCGACACCTTCTTGCCGTTCTCGCTTGCGGGCGCAAAGCCCCAAACGCGGATGTGCTCGCCTCTCTGGACGACCATATCGTTGGCAAAAACGCGGGATACGGTAAAGTCAGCGGCATACTCTGCCTCGAGTGTTTCGCCTATCATAACGTCTGTGATCACGATCGTTTCCTCTTCCGTTTCTGTTTCTGTTTCGGTAGTGCTTTCTTCTGTGGCCTCGGTCTGCTTTTGCGTTTCCGTGACCTTTTCGGTCTCCTCAAGCGTGCCCGCATCGGTTTCGGTCTGTTCCCCTCCGCAAGCGAGCAGCATTGTCGGCAGCATTGCCAGAAGCAAGAATATTGCAATAAGGCGCTTTGATTTCATATGTACCTCCGCTGAATAACAGCATTAAATATATTAATCACATTATAGCATATGTTTTGACAAATATCAATATATATTTGATTTTTTATTCTTTACAGGAAGACGACAAGCAAAAAGGGATGCTCCCTGAAAAGCATCCCTTTATCCGTTACCTCGTCCAGCCCTCGCCGTTGATCTCATGAGCTTGGTGGACGGTTACGAACGCGGTCTTATCGATCTGATTGATCACGTTCAGAATTTCTGCATATTGATTGACCGTAAAGGAGACGATCAGCATCTTCTTTTTGTCTCCTGAATATCCGCCGACCACGTCCACGATGGTAGAGGTGCGGTCGATTTTTTCGATCACGACCTTATTGATCTCCTCATATTTATCGGTAATGATCTGTGCGATATAGGATTTCGAGCTTCCGATGAACACCTTATCGACCATCAGCGCGGCAACGAATGCCGAAAGAATGCCGAGAAGCGTGATCACAAAGTCACCGATAATGAACATACCAAGCACGACGATCGCCGCATCCACCACAAAGATCACAACCGAGCTCTTGAGCCGCTTGAATATTTTGCAGACGGTAAAGGCGATAATGTCCACTCCGCCCGTGCTTCCTCCTCCGATAAACGTGATCGCGCATCCCGTACCCACGCAAGCGCCGCCAAGCAGTGTGGCGAGGATCAGCGAGAGCTCGGAATACTCCGATGCCTGCAGGTGAAAAAAGCCGTTCATAAAACTCGGATCCGCAAGCTTCATAAAAAGAGAAACGCCCAAGGGATACACGATCGTGGAGATCAGCGTTTTCATAGCAAAGGATTTACCCAACACAAGAAGGCCGATCAAAAACAGTATCCACGTCACCAGCGTGACGATCCTGTCGATGGTCAGAAGCTCGACGGAGATCAGCTTATTCAGCACGATGGCGATGCCCGATACTCCACCCGTGACCAGATCGAACGGAAGGATGAAAATCGCTGTGCCAAAGGATAAGACCAAGGTTCCCGCGATCACCAGCATCACGTTTTTGATGAAGGTCAATATTTCCGTTTTACTGAATTTCCGTTTCATAATATCCCGTCCGTTCATTGATATATCTTAAGGACCGCCGAAATCACCTGTGCTGAAACCTCCTCAACGCTTCCCGAAGCGTCGATGATCTCGATCCGCTCTCCCTGCTCTTTCAAGCGGTCAAACACGTCAAAGAACATGGCACGGGTGCGGGTCAGATAATCGAGATTTTCGTAGATCTCGGTTTTCTCCCCCCTGCTGCCGATTCGCTCGAGACTTTTTTCGGGTGTCAGATCAAGAAAGACGCAAAGGTCGGGACGGCGGATGTCGGGATCCTCCAGATTCAGTTTTGCCACTGCTTCATAACCCAGCGCGGCACCCTGATAAGCAAGAGAGGAATAATAATATCTGTCGCTGATGACACTGATTCCCTTTTCAAGCATGACACCGATGCCCTCGGTAGGGTGCGTGTTGTGGATCTTGCGGTCTGTAGCAAACATTTTTGCCATTTCGGTCGGCGTTTTCGGTGTCTCGCCCGAAAGCGCGCGGCGAAGCAGCTTTCCTGAGGGAAGCTCGGTGGGTTCAAGGGTCGTCATATATGCAATGCCGCGTGTTTCGAAAGCGCGGCACAAAAGTGAGATCTGCGTGGTTTTTCCCGCGCCGTCGATCCCCTCGAAAACAATGAATTTCGGTGTGTGATTCATATTTTATTATTTCCTACTTACGTATTTTTTATAAATGAGTGAATTATCTTTCTCTCCACGTGGAGGGTGAGAACAAAAGCAGGATCGGGAAGATCTCAAGTCTGCCAAGCAACATATTCAAAATAAGAACGATCTTCGACGCGTATGAATAAAAAGCAAAATTACTCATAGGTCCTGCTTCGCCAAGTCCGGGGCCGATATTATTGATACAGGTGGTGACTGATGAAAAGGTCGTTTCCACGTCCTGGCCGTCAAACACTGCCACAAGCAGGAAAGAAACGAAAAATATCAGCATATATGCCACCATATACGCGAAGGTGCCGCGGATGGTGTCCTGATCCACGCTTTTCTTTTCAAAAAAGACCTTTTTGATCTGTCTTGGATTGGTCATATGTCTGATCTCCGCCCAAGTGCTTTTAACGGAAATTACGATTCGGCTGACCTTGATGCCGCCGCCCGTGCTTCCCGCGCAGGCTCCGATGAACATCAGCACAAGCAAGAATATTTTAGACAGGTTTGGCCAAAGATTAAAGTCAGACGTTGCAAAACCGCTGGTTGAGAGAACGGTATTTACTTGGAAAAATGCGTGGCGGAGCGCATCGGCAAAATTGCCGTACAGTTGATAAATATTCGCTGTGATCACGGCGGTGGAAACGAGGACGATGCCTACAAACCAACGAAGCTCCTCGCTGAAGAGCGCCGCCATTACCTTCCCCGTGATGATCAGATAATAGAGGTTGAAATTGATACTGAAGATAAACATAAACACCGAAATGACCCACACGCAATAATCGGGATGTGCCACGGTGCCTCCAAAAGACACCATGCCGTCACTCCAGATCGAAAAACCGCCTGTTCCCGCTGTGGAAAGCGATGTGCAGACCGACTCATAAAGCCCCATACCTCCAAACAGAAGCAGAACGATCTGCAGAAGAGTCAGCGAAATGTAAATGCTATACATGATAGAGGCGGTCTTTTTGACCGTGGCGACGATCTTGTCCACCTTAGGACCGGGCATTTCGGCTCTCATGATATGCACCAATCGGGAGGACTTCATATCCTGCTGGGGCATGACGGCAAGAACAAAGACCAGAACACCCATGCCTCCGATCCAGTTGGTAAAGCTTCTCCAAAGAAAGATCCCGCGCATGCCGAGAGCAGGGTCTGTCGGATTCCAAAGCTTGTCGAAATCAAGTCCCGAAAGCACGCTGGCACCGGTGGTGGTAAAGCCCGAAACGGTTTCGAAATAGGCAGATACAAAGTTGGGTATAAGTCCCGAAATTATAAAGGGTAGGCAACCGAACGCTGACATAATTATCCAAGAAAGGCCTACCACCGCAAAGCCGTCTTTTACTGTCAGAGCATTGTTGGCGGGTTTTTTTAAGGACAACAGTATTCCAAGCGGAAACAGAACACCCATTGGTATCAAAAACGCGTGAAGCATTTTGAACTCACCGTATACCAGAGACGTGGCAAGGGGCAGTATCATAAGCGCACCCTCGGCAAGCAGTAACTGACCGATGATATATCTTAACATTTTGTAATTCATAATTTGCCTCGCTTATGCCAGAGTGTCCTCGAGATCACAGAGCTGTTTATTGGTGGTGACGATTATCACGCTGTCCCCTACTTCAAGAGTAGTAGAGCCGTGTGCATATATGACAGCGTTGTCTCTGATAACCGCAGCTACCAGGATATTCTTTTTCCATTTTATATCCTTTAAAGGCTTTCCGACCTGCTCGAAATCGTCCGCAACATCGAATTCTAACGCTTCTACTCGATTTTCTGCGATCTTGTGTAGAGATTTGATCGCGCTTCTGCTTCCTTTTTCGCCTCTGTTGGCAAGTCCGCGAATATAACGAAGAACCTTGGCGATTATTAAAAACTGTGGCGTGATATTGGAATCGATTCCCGCGTTTTCGGAAAGCTTGACAAAGGTGGGAGAAGCAATTTTTGAAATGACCTTTTCGACGTTTCTTGAATTGGCAAACATTGAAATGATCAGATTTGTTTGGTCGTTTTCCGTCATCGCAACGCAGGCATCCGCCCTGCCGAGACCCTCTTCGTCGAGAATGTCGGGATCGGTTGCATCGCCGTTGATGATCTGAATCTTCGGGAAAAGATCGGCGAGCTCGTCACAGATCGCGGGATTCTTTTCAATGATCTTCAGCTTATACCCCTTGCCCAGCTGGGTCGCAAGATATCTTGATATTCTGCCGCCACCGATCAGAAGCACGTCCTTTATTTCCTTGCCTACAAGTCCGATCTTGACGAAGAGCTCATTGATATCCTGACGGGAGCCCGCCAAGGAGATCAGATCTCCCTCGCAGATCACGAAATCACCGCCGGGGATGAACACCTCGTCTCCGCGCACAGCGGTACAGATCAGGGTGTTGGTGTTGAATTTATTCTTGAAATCCTTCAGCGCAAGACCGATGAACGGGTGGTCCTCTCCAACGTGGATCTCTACCACCTCGACCTGTCCTCTTGCGAATTTTTCGAGCTTTATCGCCGCGGGGAAGCGGATCAGTCTTGCTGCCTCTCTCGCCGCCTCGTGCTCGGGGTTCACGATCATATCAATACCCATTTGCTTGGACATAAATCCAACTTGATTCAAATAACGGGGGTCACGCACTCGTGCAATCGCGTGCTTTGCTCCAAGCTGCTTGGCGATCATACAGCAGAGAAGATTGAGCTCGTCGCCGGGAGAGACCGCAATTACTACATCACAATCCCTTACGCCGGCCTCCTTTTGTACTTCAATAGATGCACCGTTTCCGGTGATTCCAAAAACATCATATTTATTGACTACCTCGTTGACGACGGACAGTTCTTCGTCAATAACGGTAACATTGTGACCCTCAGAGCATATTACGCCTATCAGCGCATCACCCACCGAGCCGTTTCCGATAACGATAATTTTCATTGATTCCCCCTGCCTTAAAAGGCGCTTTTCGATTGATTGTTGACGTGAATTCTGAAACCTTGGACTTTGAGGTCCAAGGTTTCAAAAATGAACTAAAACAGGTGGTTCGAATATTTATTTTCTGATGATTTTGATGCCCTCGGGAGCGGATACCTCAACAAGGGTTCCCTCCTCGGTCTTTTTCGCGCTGACCGTGATGATGCCCTTATCCGTGGGATAAGTACCCTTTGCCCACTCCAATCCGGCAAGCTCGGGATCGATCTCGTAGGTGTTGGCGTCGATCGCTCTGATACCCAGCACGTAGTGCATCATATAGGGGCAGGGGCCGGAGGACCAGCCGTGGCAGAGAGAGTGACGGAACAGGGTGTAGCAGTAAGCGCCGAAGTCGCCGTGAATATCGTTCTTGCCCTCGGGTACGAGCTCGTCGATGGGCGCGCTGTTCTCTACCCAATCAAGGTTGAAGTCCTCCCAGAAGGTGGTTGCGCCAAGGTCAAGCATAGCACCCCAATATTCCTTGATGTCGGCAAGCGCGCCTGCGAAATCGCCGGCCTTTGCCTTTGCGGCAAGGATGTAATAGCCAAAGAAGGTGGAGTAGCCGTGGCCGCCGCCGGGAGCGATGACCTCGTCGTTGATCTTCTTGGGGTCTGCAATGCCTGCAAGAGACAGCAGAGCCGCCGCCTGCTTGGAGCCGTTGGGATCGGGCAGGAATTTCTGCATCTTTGCCGCCTGCGCTTCACACTGTGCGGCAAGCTCCTCTTCACCGAATACGCGGAGCATATCGGCACAGCTTTCGAAGGTCATCTTCAGCATTGCGTGGATGCCTGCGTGCTTTGCCTCGGGATTGGTGCTGTTGGGCCAGTCGAGGAAGCGGTGCTCGGGGGTGTTTTCGCTGCCATCCTCGTTAACGAGAGGCAGGATACGCTTTGTGAGCGCGATCATATATTCCTTCTGCTCCATCAGATATGCAAGGTCGCCTGTCTGACGGTAGAGATCGTGATGCATAAGAAGCCACCAGAGAGAGTAGGTGGGGATGTTGTTCATCCAGAGCTCAACGGGAGTATCGTCTCTTGTCAGGTCAAGAGAATCCTTGATGATGCGTTGATTGCCGAATACGCTGAGAACGGTCTGCACCTCGGTGTGCATATCTCCGATCCAGACAAGACGGTCACGCTTGATGCCGTCCCACAGATACTCCTGCATATTGAGGTGTACGGTGTAAGCCGCAACCTGCCAGATCTTATTCAGTCTCTCGTCGGAGCACTCGAAGCTTCCCTTGTATTCCAGATCTCTGTAGCAGAACACGCCCTTGATGCCGTGGAAGGAGATCGACGCGTCCTCGTCAAGCAGCTCGATATAAGCGAAGCGGAAGCCGGATTCGTTGGTCTCGTTTGCGCTCATACCGCTGACCGACATAACCATATCGCGGTTTGCGTGGTCATTGGTGGTGTTCTTGACACCGATGGGAGTCAGAGCCTCCATTGCGCTCTCTCCGAGACGAACGCGAATGGTGACCTTATTGGTTTCGGGACCGCGAACACCGCGGACAAGCAGACGCAGACAGCCTGCAAATTCGATGCCGAAGTCGATCAGCACACCCGCGTGTGTCTGTCCGGGCTTGTTTGTCATATGAAAATCGCTTTCGGGATGGAAGACGATCTGATTGGGACAGCCCTTCAGAAGCACGTCGGTTCCGCCAACGCTTCCTTGTGTATAAATAACCCTTTTGGGTTCGATGTATCTTCTTGTTCTGGGGTCGGTGTCGTTATAGTTGAGCGCACCGAAGATTTCATGTACTTTAGCCATAGCCTTGGATTCCTTTCGCATCTGGAAATTACAATAGGGTTTACCTATAATTATCCACATTATATCATATCTAAATCCAAAAATCAATAGCTGACATAATAATTTCACACCTATTGAATCAAAAAATCCCGTGCGACAGAGATTTTTCGCACGGGATTTTGCTGTTATATAGGAAGTCTGTTATGGTATTTGATGCCCAAGCCCTCTCTGTAGAGGTGGGAGTCGTTGGAATGCTGAAGCACCTTGGGGATGCAGAAGCCGTTGACGGCAGAAAAATCGATCACGGTCATGCCTGTGAAGCCAAGACCGAACTTGGTGCAGAACTCGTTATAGGGGATATCGAGCACTGCGGAAAGGAAAGACATACCGAAGCCCTCGTGTGCAAACAGAGCGATTCTTTTGTTATTGGGCTCCTCCGCAATGTAGCCGCCGCGCTCGCGGTCGTGTCTGTAGCCGAGAGAAAGCAAAAGCTTGTCTGCCTCACCCTCTACTCTTGCCACGCCCTCGGCAAATTTTGTGCCCTCAAAGGCGGGGTGCGTGTACCATTTGTCACGAAGTGCTCTGACCTCGGGAGAAACGAACAGCTCCTTGGTGGGCTGATGGCTGTATCCCCAGGTCAGCTTACCGGGCTCGTATTCCACGGTCATCTGCGCCCAAGCGCGGGATTCGCAGCACCAATCGAGGATAACAGGCTCCTTTTTTAACACCTCGCAGGTGGGCTGCGCGGTCTGCTTTGCTCTCACCGAGGGAGAGGAATAGATCTCGTCAAGGCCGTAGACGGCAAAGCGCTTTGCAATTGCCTCGGCCTGTCTGTGGCCTAAGGGAGTGAGACTGTCGGGGTTATAAATGGGATCGCCGTGGCGAACGTAGAAAAGTAACATGGTTGTGCTCCTTTTGAGATAAGTGTCATTGTAAAAATTATAGCATTCTATAAGGGGTTTGTAAATAGGTTTTGCAAAAAAAACGCAATCAAAACAAAAAAGCTTCACCCCATCGGTGAAGCTTTTTTACGCAAACGTTACAACTCAAGCGGTTATGTGCAGACCGCCCGAAAAGAAGAGATTTAAGAGCTGCTTTTTTCGCGTTCCTCCATTCCCAATAGCTCAAAGAGCGAAATGCCAAGGGCGTCGGCAATTTCATCGAGAATGGCTATGTCGGGGCAGGATCTTCCCTGCTCCCACTTGGAGACCGCCTGTGCCGTGACTCCCACTCTGACTGCCAGGTCATTTTGTGTCAGCCTGGAGTGGCGTCTCGCTTGTGCGATCTTCCTGCCCAGATTGTTTGTGTCTATCATCTGCTAACTCCTTGCGCAATTCGCTCGCGCACGCCTCTGCAATAGGCGCGCGCGGGATTTTAGGATAAATCGCCGCAAAGAGCCTCGGCAATAAAGGTCAGCATCCCTTATCTTGCCTTAGACCGACTCCGAGGCGAGTTTGCAGTATCCATAGCGTGTAGAAATCATTAAAGTCGCCTCCTTTTCTTGAAAATTTCGTTTTTACGGGGTCTCTGCCGTTACAACGATAATTTTATTATAATACTATTCATATAGTTTGTCAATAAACCTTTGGTTGATTTTTCCGTTGCGCCTTATCATGGCTGCGAGTGGGGATAAATCAAAATTTTCAAGCTATCATTTTCCCCCCTTACATTGACAGGCATATGAATTTGTGTTATAATTTGCATAACGCAGAGAACCTCAAATTTATATAAAGGACGGTATGAGCATATGCGCACGTCAGACGAATTTTTCTTTCAATCTGCCATAAAAACCGAGATTCCCGAGCTGAAAGCGGCCTCGGAGCAATTTGCGCGTGGCTACGCTGACGCGGCAGACGGATGCTTTGCGAAATATATTAAGGAGGCCTTGAAGAGTAAGGCTTTCAATACGCTTCCCTGTACGCTTCTCGAGGATATCGGAGACGTGAAGGAGGAGGCTTACGCCGATCAGGTGCTTGAGGGCTACGTTTGCTCCGTGGGCTACAAATACTGCTTTCCGGGCGGCGTTATGGATTGGACGCACAACCCCACCTACAACAATTACAACGAGTTTTCCTTCCATTTGCAGTATCACAACGAGCTTTTGGTTCTTGCCCGTGCCTACGAGCGCACAGCCGACGAAAAATACGCCGTTCGCTTCAACTATATGATCAACACCTGGATCGATCAGGCGGAATGCCCCGAGGATGAGAGCGGCTTTGGCGGTCAGCCTCTTTGGCGAAGCCTTGAGGCAGGTGTCAGAATGGCGAGCACCTGGCCTTATATGATCAATGCGTTTTTGAATTCTCCCTCGGTTCCCGACAGAACCTGGGTCAAGATCTTCCGCTCGATCTGCGATCACGGCCACCGTTTGACGAAAAACAACACCCGCAACACTCACAACAATTGGATCATCACCGAGATGAGAGGGTTGCTTACTATGGGCTTGAACTTCCCCTTTATGGCATCTGCGGACTATTGGACAGAGTATGCTCTGACCTGCCTGAAGGAGGAGATCGCTCTGCAGATCTACCCCGACGGAATGCAGATCGAGCTCACCACCCGCTACCACAGCGGAATCATTGCCAATTATCAGAAGGCAGAAGCATTACTGCGGCTTTACGGACGTCGGGTTCCCGAGAAATTCGACCGCTACATCCGGTGTATGTATTCGATGTACACCCAGCTCTGCCGCCCCGATCTTTACACACCCGCGCTGAACGACGGCACCGAGGCTGACGTGGTGCGCTACACGGGAAACGCATGGAAGCGCTATCCCGATGACGAAAGCTTTCGGTATTTTGCCACCAAAAGAGCGGAGGGCACACCGCCCGACTATCTTTCAAGCATCCTGCCCTACGCGGGCTTTGCCGTTATGCGCACAGGCTGGGGAGCGGATGCCATCTGGGCATTTTTCGACGCGGGTCTTGAGGGAGTGACGCACATTCACGAGGACAAGCTTGCCTTTCAGCTTTCGGCATACGGATGCAATATGCTGGCCGACACGGGAACCTATGCCTATGACACCTCGGATATGAGAAAATACGTTATTGGTACCAGGTCTCACAGCACAGGTCTTGTGGACGGATGCGGACAAAACCGAATTGCAAGGCACTTTGGCAATCTGGACAGATATCACCAAAAGAAGGTCGATCTTACGTTTACGTTTACGGATGAGCTTGAGATCGTGCAAGGCAGCTACGATCAGGGCTACGGTAGCGATTTTATCGACGTTACACACACTCGCCGCGTGATATTCTTCAAAAAAGGATTGGATTCATTGCCGTTTTTCCTGATTTACGACACCTTTGCTTCCAACGATGAGCAAGAGCATCTCTACGAGGTCTCCTTCCAGATGTGCGAGCAGAAAATTTCGGCTTGCGGACACCGAACAGAGACCGCTTTTGAAAACAACAGCACACTTTCGCTGATCTCGGACGCGTATCCGAAGATCACGATCGGTCAATATGCTCCCGAATTTATGGGTTGGCAGCCGATCCACGCCTCGGGAGATCACGAGCATCTTCCCGTTCCCATGGTTTCATATTCCAAAAAAGGAATGACAGCCGAGTTTGCCACCGTGGTATTCCCCGCCCCGACGGCAGAGGCTCCGTCTGTTGCGGTTGCGGTGCAGGAGGGCAAGATCACGCTTACCGTTGGCGGAAAAGAGATCGTTTGCGATATGAAGGATGAAAAATATATGCCGAAGACTACGGTTGATGAGATAAAATAAGGCTTTGTTTCATGTTTTGATTTATAGGTGTTTTTTATATTACTTTCTCCAACAGCGGATGAAATCTGTCTCCAAGCGCTATGCGCTTGATCGACGCGCAAATGCAAGCATTTGCTGTAACCAAAGAGCGCCGCTTAAGGAGGAGAGGTGGCTCCAAAATTCGGCAGAACA